>JBCCBR010000123.1:0-8666 GCA_039033935.1 Verrucomicrobiota bacterium | reverse complement strand
GAGATGGCATCGGGCAGTGCTAAGAATTAACGATCGAGGCAAACTGCTCATTCTTCGCCATAACAGTATTTATTAGTGGCACCTCACCGATTGATATCAAGATGACCGCCACGTCATCATTTAGAGCGGGAACCCCAATTCTAGCAAGGTTTTTTGCGACAATACGGGATGATATCAGGGGAGCATAGGGACGCGCGGAGTCGGGCCAGAGCCGTGAGTGATATCAGGGATGTTTTTCCGGGTTTCTCGGAAGAATCAACGATCACCTTTTGTGAAAATATGTTCTTTTTAACAATATTTTCTTGACCGCATTGGATTCCTGCCTCTGTAAGAATGGTTCGAGAATGTTCGCCTCCGTCATCAGTCGGAAGCGGGGCGCGACGTGGCGAGGGCTTTCTGGAAGACCGAAGTCCTGAGACCAGACCGGGTCCGCGAATCATGGCAGCTGGAGCAATCGGAAGAGGCGCTCCTCTGGTATCTGGACTGGCTCGCTGCCTGTGAGCAGGCCAACGCGGACCACCGCAGCTTGCCTGAAGCGATTCGGGTAGCAGTCGACGCTGCCGGGGCGAGAAGAGGTCTCGCAGCCCGATTCGCACTCCCCATTCCCCGGCCCCACCAAGATCCTTCGTGCCTTAGTGCCTTCGTGTGAGTGACTCTCTAGCAGTCAGTCCACCCCACCCCTCACCCGGCCGCTCAATTGGGGAAATTGAATTGTGGAGTCTTTGGCTCAGTCGTCGGCTCAGCTTTTTCAGCTTCGACCAGTGAATCAGCAATCGCCTTAACCATTTTGGATCGGTCAACGAGTTGCTTGCTCTCCAGCTCTTTGAGAAGTGCCTCGACCGTGTGGCTGAGCTGCGCGACTTCTTTTTCGAGCTCTTCGATGCGATGACGATTTTTGGTGAGATTGACCCGGGTCGATTGATAGTCACTTGCCGATCGTGCTCGCATCGCTGAGCTCTGCTCGGTCAGGGTTCTGAGATGACTGGCTTGGGCTTCTTCGGGAAAGAAAAAATCAAATAGGTTCATGATGAAATTCTAAGTGTTCACTAAAGAGATACCATCTTGCTCCACACTCGAACAATCTGGGATTTCACAGTTGAGAGACTTGAGCTGTAGTTGTTTACGAACAGGGCGAAGGCGTAGCGGTCGCCCGATCGGGTGGTGACGTAGCCGCAGTAATTCCTGACCCGGTCGAGGGTTCCGCTCTTCGCACGAATCCGCCCTTCAGCAGCGGAGCCACGTCCAATGCTTCGCAAGGTGCCCGACCGTCCCGCAACGGGTAGTGAAGCGGAAAAGGTGTCAGCATTTTCGGATTGGGCCATGAGGTAGAGAATCTCGGCCAGTTGCCGCGGGGTGGTGGTGTTGGATCGCGACAGCCCACAGCCCACAGCCGTCTGCCATGTAAAAACCGGTCATGTCGATCCCTTTCGATTTCCAGTAATCCTCGGTCGCTGAGGAAGAGGACGAGATTGAACTCTGGTCCCGTTGTTCGAGACCGATCAGCCGGTGGATGCACTCGGCCTGGAGGTTATTTGATTCGTGGTTGGTTTCCTTGATCAGGCTGCCAAGGGTAGTTGACGTCTGGGTATGTATTATCTGCCGGGCACCAACCGATTCGCCCGCATCCCGCAGCAGCCGAATGGTAGTTGGATCACCTGTCACCTCGAAACCGTTCTCGGATAGATGTTTGGTGAAGGCTCGCGCAGCGAAGAAGGCCGGGTCGGGAAGGGCACCCTTGATCGTGAAAGATCGACCATCTGCCGGAACGGTGCCACGGAGGTAGTAAACCTTCCCGTAGGGAACTCCGTAGATGTAACCCTGGTCACCGGAGCCGGATCGTCCGACTCGCATTTCGTTGAAAAACTTGATTCCCGGTAGCTTGGGGTCTGTTCCGATGAGATCGGCTCGGGCACCGGGCGAGGAGGTGCGAAAGGTGCAGTAGAACAGATTCCGGTGAATCGAGAGACCGTTTGCTCCGGAGGCGTAGTAATTGCCCATGTCGTTCCACTGCCAGGTGTCGGACAGCATTTGGTTATCAAAAATGCTGGCATCGCCGACGACGGAGCCATTCAGCTTGTTAACTCCTGCCTCGGCGAGACTGCTTTGCCATTTGGCAAAGGTGCTCGCGATTTGCGATTCAGCGAGGGTCGGGTCACCTCCTCCACGGATGATGAGGTGGCCGTTGAGAGTCCCGGCTTCGTCGACTTCGCCGGAAATTTCGATCGCGGTGGTGAATCGGTAATCGGGACCGGCTATCTCCAGAGCGGTCGCGGTGGTGATCACTTTCATCATCGATGCCGGGACCAGACCTCGCTCGACCTGGTAACCAAAAGCGTCGTCTGGCTCTCCTTCCAGCGGGATCAGGCAGAGCCCGAGTTGCGCGCTGCGGAGGCCGCTTTCACCCTGGATTTTCTCCATCTCAGCGATAACGCTTTCGGGGGAAGCCTTGGCGAGAGAAGCGAGGAAGCTGAGACAAATGCCTGCGACGAGGACTCCGCGCGGAGTCGTAGAGGAGCTCCTGAGAACCATGAGGGCTACTGTGCGCCTGCTTAAGATTCATTTCAAGGATCGAGGAGTCGGGGATTGCAATCTGAGCTTGTCCGGGTTGTTTGGGAGGGTATGCCAGAGCAAATTGATCTTGTGCTTGTTGGAGGTGGCGCGGCGAGTTTCTTCGCCGCGATTCGGGCGGGGGAGGTCTGCCCTGAGGCCTCCATTCGCATTCTCGAAAAAACGTCGAGCACGCTGGGGAAGGTCAAGATTTCGGGTGGGGGAAGGTGCAATGTGACCCATGGGTGTTTTGATCCCGCTGAGCTGGTCGAGGCTTACCCCCGCGGAAATCGCGAGTTGCGGGGTGCCTTCCACCGCTTTGCGACCGGTGACACGATGGATTGGTTCGAGTCGCGTGGTGTCGCTCTGAAAATCGAAGAGGACGGTCGGGTCTTCCCGACGACCGATCAGTCCCAGACGGTGATCGACTGCCTCAACGTGGCGTCGCGGAGAGCGGGCGTGGAGGTGATGACGCGAACCGAGCTGGTTGAAGTCGAACGTGCCGAAGGTGGGTTTCTTTTGAGGTTGCGGAGCGGGGAGGAGATCCTGGCGCACCAGCTCGTGCTCGGGATGGGAGGGCTGCGCGGCGGCAAAGGTGGCTCTATTCCCGAGTCACTCGGATTGAGGGTCACTGAGACAGCGCCGTCGTTATTCACCTTTAAGATCAGAGATCCACGGCTTGAGGATCTGTCGGGGCTTGCTGTGGAAGAGGCCGAGGTTCGCATCAACGGAGAAAAGCTCTCGGCGACGGGGCCAGTGCTGGTCACCCACTGGGGATTGAGTGGGCCCGGAATCCTCAAGCTGTCGGCCTGGGGCGCAAGGCGACTGCAGCAGTTGGACTATCGCTTTGAAATTTCGATCAATTGGACTGGCCGAGAGGCGGCAGCCGACGTGATGCAACAGTTCGCGAAAAAGCGCGAAGAGGGAAACCGGCATCTCGTGCGAAACGACCCGATCGCGGGGATTCCGCAGCGACTCTGGAAGCGACTGGTCGATCCGATTCTCGGAAGCGAGGCAGATACGCAGCGCTGGTCGCATTTAGGGAAAAAGGTAGCGCAGCGAATTGCTACCGAACTGACTGACTGCCAGTTTCGCGTGCAGGGTCAAAGTCTGAATAAAGAGGAATTCGTTACTTGTGGGGGAGTGGCTCTCGATCAGATCGATTTCCGGACGATGGAGGCTAGGGAGACTCCTGGGCTCTATGTGATTGGGGAGACGCTTGACGTCGACGGGATTACCGGCGGCTACAACTTTCAGGCAGCCTGGACCACCGGCTGGCTCGCGGGAAGCGCGGCCGGGGCTAACCTGAATGAAGCCTGACAGATGCTAAGCCTGCGGTTTTGAGAGGGTCACTTCGAGATTGATGCGAACCAGCTGCGGCATGGTTTCTCCCGCTGAAAAGGCGTCGGTGTCGTGGTAGCGGTTCAGCTCCTGCTGGAGTTGTGTGACGTGATCCTGCGGGGCTACCTCGGCTTCTTTGGTCGCCTCCCAGAATGCATCGAGCCGGACCTGGGCGAGCTGGCACCGCCTCGCGATCAGGGTGCGCTCTTCATGCTGGTATTGCTGCATGGTGCGGTAGTTGATCCGGTCGGTGCAGAGCTCGACGACCTGTTGGTTTTCAACAAAGAATTGAGGCAAGTACATTTTCTTGTGCCCCTCATAGCTCTGTTGATCGAAGTCGATTGCCCGGACCCGATACTGGGCATCCTCGAAATCGGGCGTGATATCGACCACGTAGTTGTAGCTCCGCATATCGCCAAGCAGACGAATAAAACTACGCTCACTGAATTTCACGAACTCCTTCGCGACTCTGACCCGATTGGTTTCGGGTCGATCGGTGTAGTCCCGAATAAAAATGTCTCCCGGTACTCCGGCGATGTGTTCTTCGATCAGGGTGGATGACTGGACCAGGTAGTTGATCCGGTTGGGCGAGAGAATGTGTTCAAGTTCGAGCCCGTGGATTCTCGAAGCATCAGCCAGTTTCACATAGAAGTGATCGTAGTTATCATTGAATCGATTCACAATCCGAATGCGGAAGGGGCGGGAGTTCCCAAACTCGCAGAAGTCGACTCGGTCGAGGGCGAGGTGATCGCCCATCGAATCTTCATTCGTTTTCAGTAAGGCGTAGATTTGAACGAGCTTTTCACCGAGGTCGCGCTGGATTGCTGGTTCGTAAAAAACGGTCTTCCAAAGTGTATCCGTCCCGTCTCGATCGTAGAGTGGGTAGAGCTTCGAAAAGCGGTGCATTTCCTCGTAGGCGAGAGGAAACTCGTAGCACCGCTTAAATCGATCGAGGTAGTCGAACAGCGGTTCGTCGACCGGGTAAAACTTTTTGCGCTTGAGTTCGAAGTTCACCGGCTCAGCTTGTAAATTACTTTGGGCTGCAGCCTTGGTCGAGTCGTTCGATCAACTACTGGGACAGCCCGTATTTCAGCAAGGCTTCGGACTCAATCCATACGGTCGGAGTCTTGCTGCCGAGAATGACGGCGTAGACGGTGCGGCCCCCGAGGGTGGCTGAAGAAACAAGGCAGCGACCCGCCGCATTGGTGAAGCCGGTCTTCATCCCGGTGCAGTAGGGGAAATTTTTCAGCACCTGATTGGTGTTGTAGACGGTCTTGGTAGTCCCGTCGGAGAATCGAAAAACGAGACCTTTGGTTCGGACCGCTTCGCGAACGAATGGTTTCCGCATCGCGGCTTGACCGAGGATGACGAGATCCCGAGCGGTCGAATACTGTCCCGGAGGCGAGGGGAGTCCGCTCGCGTTGGTGAAGTAAGAATTCCGCATCCCGAGCTGTCGGGCCCGCGTGTTCATCGCTGCGGCAAAAGCTGAGACGCTACCCGAGTGGTCGCGCGCGAGAGCTCTCGCGATGTCGTTGCTGCTCCTCACCAGCACTGCGCGGAGAAGCTCTTCCCGGGTGTAGACCTGCCCCGTCTTGATCCCCATGACCGTCGGCTCTGCCCACGTGTCGGGATCCTGAATGGTGATGCTCTGGCTCAAATTGCCGCGCTCAGCGATCATGATGCCGAGTAGCAGTTTCTGAGTGCTCGCGACTGGCACGCGCATGTCAGCATTTTTCTCAAACAAAACCCGCCCACGAGCATCGACCAGAATAGCCGCCTTCGCCGTGATATTGGGCTGGGCCGGAGCCTCGGGGGTCTGGCTCAGCACCGGGCGAGGCGCTGGTGGTGGCGTCACCGGGACTTGATTCACAGCCGAAGGATTAGCCGGGACGGGAGCAAAAGGCGCTTGATTGGTCGGGGCCGGAGCAGGCGGCACGGAGGCCTGTTGCGAGCCGGTCTGACAGCCGGTCAAAGCCGAAGCTAGCGAGATGGCAAAAATCGGCAGGAGGCCGTGTGAAAAAAGGCGCGGTCGCATGGTGGGAGACGAGACGCTTACAATAAGTCCTAAATTGGAGATTGCACGCGCAGAGCTTGGTCCAGGAGGCTGTTGCTGCACCCTGGCGATCTACGGAGTATCAGCCGCGTCGAGTGCCTTCTCGAGGTCAGTCGATGGCTCGGCCCCGAGGTCCTTTGCCTCGAAGTAGTGCCGCCGGGCGAGTTCGAGCTTCGGAGGATTCATATCCAGATAGGTAACGGCGAGATTGTAGTGCGCGTCGGCCATATCCGGATCGAGCTCGAGGGCGCGCTTCAGTTCGGTGATGGCTGCGTCTTCCCACCCATAGTCGCGCACCACAGCGGCGAGGTAGAGACGTGAGTAGGCATCCTGAGGCTCTTCGTGAATGGCACGGGTCAGAGTCGAGAGAGCGAGATTGAGATCTCCGCGAGAGTAGTGAATTAGGCCGAGGGTCTGCCAGTTCCCAGCGAGGGTCGAATCCAGCTCGACCGAACGGCCGAGATTAGCCGCCGCAGCGAGCAGGTTTCCTAATTCGTACTCGACGACTCCTAGATTGGCATATCCGAGTGCGTTCTCCGGATATTGTCGGATAAAGTCCTGGTAGAGTCTTTGGGCATCGCTCCAGCGTTGCTCGGTCGCGGCGAGAGCGGCCTCCTGAAGAAGTTTGGCTGATTCGGGAGGAAGACGGGAGCTGCCCTCGACCCGCCCGACCGACATTGCCCCACTTGGGAGGGGAGTTCCGCCTGTGGCCGATTCATCCTCGGATTCAGAGGCGGGAGATGTCGCGGTTCCTTCCTCAGATTCGGAATTCTGAGATGCAGCGGCCGACGCAGCACGAGAGTCGAAACGAAACCCTCTCATCACTCCGGCGGCCTGGCCTGAGCCTGCGCTGGACCTTTCCGTGCCGCTTTCCCTCTCTTCCTGGGCCGGGAGCGAGGTGGAGAGGAGGACGTAGAGAGCCAGCCCGATACAACACTTGTTCAGACGAAACAGGGGTATATTTGAAAATGTGTTCACAAGATGAGAAAAAAGCGCATTTTTCCTTGCATGCCCACGAAAAATACTCATGTTCTAGTCAACACTGTTCAAGTATGAAGCTCACCAATCGCCAACAACAAGTCCTCGATTACCTGCGTTCGGAGCATCGTCGCACGGGATTAATGCCATCGACTCGCGAGATTCAAAAGCACTTTGGCTTCGCGAGCCAGACGGCTGCCGTTTCACACCTTAAGGCTCTGATCCGCAAAGGCCACCTCATCAAGCTCGAGGGCGAAGATAATCGTCGTCTCGCTCGCGGCATCATGTTCGCCGATCAGGCAGAGCGCGAGCCGATTTTGGATGTCCCGATCTACGGGTCGATCCCGGCCGGTTACGGTGACGATACCACTCCGGAGGCTGAGGGGACCTTATCTGTTGACGCGCGCTCGCTTGGGGTGAACGACAGCACCACCGCTTACGCCTTGCGGGTGCGGGGCGATTCGATGATCAACGCCCACATTCTCGATGGAGATCATGTTATCGTCGAAGACAAGCAACCTCGCGATCAGGATGTTGTTGCAGCGCTCATCGATGGAGAGACAACCCTGAAGCGATTCGTGACAAACGGGAAAAAGCCTTTCCTCAAGGCCGAGAATGAAAACTACCCGGATCTGGTCCCAGTCCAGGAGTTGATGATTCAGGGCGTGATGGTAGGCCTCGTTCGTGGCGCAAGCCGCAGTTGGTGACCAGCGAGGTCGGGTGGATGTCTGTCGGGAAGACTTCCCGAGGTCTTGTGACTCGTCTTAGTGGGGACTTCGATTCTGAGGAAATTCTTCTAAGGCTCGGTGCCCGTTGTAAGGAGGGCGGGTTTTCTTACCCGCCACCCGAAGCCTAGGCTTTCACTGGCTCGCGTTGGTTGTGGCCGATATCTCTGCCGCGGGTTGGAAAACCCGCGCTCCATATTTAGCGTGCTTTTACAGAGGCGATGGGGCCAGAGTCATCAAGTAAGGAGGGCGGGTTTTCTTACCCGCCAACTGAAGCATAGGTTTTCACTAGCGCGCTTTGGCTGTGGGTGACATCTCTGCCGCGGGTTGGAAAACCCGCGCTCCCTATTGAGTGCGCCTCGGCGGAGGCAGTCGAGGCTCGTTGCCAAAAGTAAGGAGGGCGGGTTTTCCTACCCGCCACCCGAAGCCAGGGGTTTCACCGGCTCGCGTTGGGTGTGGCTGAGATCTCTGCCTGCGGGTTGGAAATCCCGCGCTCCGTATTCAGCTCGTCTCGGTGAAGGCAATCGAGGCTCGTTGTCCAAAGTAAGGAGGGCGGGTTTTCTTACCCGCCACCCGAAACCCCGCCGCCCCTCACTCGCCCACATCAGTTGTTCCAATCATCGAGGAACCAGCGCCTGAGGAGCGACTCACCAGATCTGTCCGGTCTTCGTTCCGGAAGGCGCCCAACAAAAAAACGGGCGACTCGGATGAGTCGCCCGTTGTGATTTGGGGGTTTGAGGAATTGTCTCAGTTTCCTCAGACAGCCATCTCGGCAGTTGCGCCGCGGTAGCTGATGGTGCGAGTCTGCTTAGCCTGACGGCCAACGGCGACTTCGCCCTGAGCGCCACGATACTGTACGCGGCGGGTGCCTTGCTGCTGCTCGAGTTGGGCAACGCGCTGGTTGCTGACTTCGCTGAGCTTTGCAGTGGCACCGCGGTAAGTGATGATTGGGTCTTTCATAAGATTTGTTTTGGTTTTTGGGTTAGTGGCGAGCTGTTGATCGGCTCGTTTTTATGTTCAAG
>JBCCBR010000122.1:0-8690 GCA_039033935.1 Verrucomicrobiota bacterium | reverse complement strand
TACTCAGCAGTCTCAGCCACCCTATTGCATGGGGGAAACGAGACGGTTCAGCAGCCTTCTCCGAGAACACCTGCTCATCGAAAGCAACCATTGCGAACATGATTCCCAAAAGCTTCGAACTGTCTCACAGAGGACTCACACTGGTGGGGATTTTTCTGACTTTCGCTTTCGAGGCGCAGGCCGCAACGCCGGACTGGGCAGACAATCCAGACGTTTCAATTCGGATTCAGGCGCTCCCGGGGCAGATGAAATATGATCTCACTTCGATCGATGTTGAGCCGGGTGATCGTGTCCGGATCAACTTCTCCAACCCGGATGATCTGGAGCACAATCTCATCCTGCTCGACGAGGATCCGGAAGATCCCGATGCCGGGAAATTCATCGAGGCCTGCATCATGCTGGCGGGGGAGGGTCCGGCGAAAGGCTGGGTGATCGATTCTCCTCGTGTCCTTGCCTCCTCCGGGATGCTGAAGCCGGACGAGAGTACTGACCTCTTCTTCGAGGCTCCGCCGAAAGAAGGCAGCTACCGTTTCATCTGCACCTATCCGGGGCATGGCCTGCTAATGCGGGGGAAGCTCAATGTTAAAGCGAAGCCGTCCCCCTTTCAGTCGCTGAGCTATCGAGTCTATCAGGGCGATTTCTATGAGGTCCCCGATTTCGAAAAGCTGACGCCGATCGAGGAGGGCGTCGCCGACTTTGTCGATGTCGGGCTGATTGCCGGTCGGGACAATCACGCGATCCTCTGGGAAGGGGTCTTCGAAACGGCCAGCTCCGGGAAGTGGACATTCTCGGTCGGATCAGATGACGGGGCAGCGCTTGCGATTGACGGTGAGTTCGTCACCGGGCGCGATGGAATACACTACTTTCGAGCGACGCGCGACAACGTTGAGCTCGAGGCGGGGATTCATCAGTTTCGTCTCGGCTACTTCGATGCCTCCGGCGTGGAGGAACTCTCAGTCATTGGTCAGAAGGGTGACGAAACGCTCTTTTTCAGCAAAGACACTTCAGCGACGACCCGACGGAATCCGGACGCCTATTCGCCGATTCCTTTACCGATTCCGGATCCTGATCGGGCAGTCGTCCACCGCACCTTTCTCGAAGGGGAAGAGCCCCGCTCGATCGCCGTCGCCTTACCCGGTGGATTGAATTATTCATGGAATGCGGACACCTGCAATCTGACGACTCTCTGGCGGGGCGACTTCATTGATGTGGGCAATCACTGGAATGGACGTCAATCCCGATCCCGCATCGCCGGCAGTCCGGTGCTGCAACTCAACAACGCCCGATCACTCAGCTCCCTCCCCTCCCCTGACGCTCCGTGGATAGATCATTCGAAAGAGCGCCTCATCTACGAGAAAGACACGCCTCTCGACGAGATGAAGAAAGAAATCGTGATCGGTGTTCCCGATGATGAGTTCCGCTTTCTCGGGTATCAACTCGATGAAACAGGCGTGCCCACATTTCGCTACCGATTTCAAGGGCTGGGGGTGAGCGACAGACTTGCGCCGGATTCGACGCAGAGCGGTAGTCTGGTGAGACAGCTCTCTTTTCGAGGAAGCGTTCCTGAGCAACTTCATCTCATGCTCGCAACCGGGTCCGGCTTTCAGCCTCTCACTGAGGATGAGTTCAAACTCAACGGACAACTGGCAATCGAGGCTGCCGGAGCCGATTTACACATTCGCAAAACACTCTCCAGTCGGCTCTACGAATCGGATGAGCGTGAGGCAAAAGCACGCGACGAGTTGTTGCTGCCGATCAGCGAGGAGGGAGACATCACGATCCACTACCGATGGCTCACGTCCGCGCCATGAGCCTGAGCTGAACTAACCATAACACTTCAGAGATGAAACCGATCATCAGCCTGCTCTTTCTCATAGCCGCAGCCAGCTTCCCACTGTCGGCGGATGAGTCACTCTACTACGAGGTGACTCCCTTCGTTCTCCCCACCGGCGAGGAAATCGAGACAACCGGCATCGCCCTGATGGAGGACGGAGCGCTCGCCGTCTCGACCCGCCGGGGTCGGATCTGGAAGGTGACCAATGCTCTGAGCGGGGATCCGGCGACGATGGAGTGGTCGATCTTTGCGGAATACCTCCACGATCCGCTTGGGCTGGCATGGCGCGACGGCTGGCTCTACGCAACGCAGCGACCCGAAGTCACTCGGATGCGGGACAGCGACGGCGACGGAGCCGCCGATGTATTCGTAACGGTCGCCGATGGCTGGGGCATCAGTGGCGACTATCACGAATACAATTTCGGATCCCGGTTTGATGATCAGGGCAATCTCTACGCCGCTCTCTGTCTGACCGGGTCGAGCCGGGTTGCTGCGCTCTATCGCGGGTGGGTGGTAAAGGTTGATCCTCGGGGGGCAGTCACTCCCCTCGCCTCAGGCGTTCGCTCGCCGGGTGGGATCGGCTTTAACCCTCAGGGCGATATCTTCTACACCGACAATCAGGGCGTCTGGAATGGGTCGAGTTCACTCAAGTGGGTCAAACCGGGATCTTTTCTTGGCAATCCCAATGGCAACGTCTTTGCCGCTCGCGATTCGGACAAGTCGATCGTGGAGCCATCGTTCACAGAGCAGGGACGGCTCCACGAAGCAATGGAGACGGTTACCGATCTGATCCCACCCGCCGTGATTTTTCCCCACAACCGCCTCGGCGCCTCCCCCACCGGAATCGAGCCCGATCTCAGCGAGGGAAAGTTCGGGCCCTTCGCCGGTCAGCTCTTTGTCGCCGAGCAGACCAACTCGATGGTGCAGCGCGTCTTTCTCGAGAAGATCGGTGGACTTTATCAGGGGGTCGCGTTCCCGTTTCTGAAGGGTTTCCGCTCCGGCAATGTCGGGCTTTTTCTGTCGGACGACGGAGTCATGTTCACCGGTGGGACGAACCGCAGTTGGGGGGCGCGCGGACCCGACAGCAGCAGCCTTGAGCGGATCAGGTGGACGGGAAAAACGCCGTTTGAAGTCCACGAAATGCGGGTGACGCGCGATGGTTTCGAGCTTCGCTTCACTGAGCCGATTGATCCCGACACAGCTGTATCTGAGTCCTTTGCCTGCGAAGCCTTCACCTATGAATACGGGAAACTCTACGGCAGCCCCGAAGTCGACGCGTTTGACCCAACTATCGCTGTGAATTCGGTATCCGAGGATCAAATGACGGTGAAACTCACGGTCGAGCCGATGACACTCGGTCACGTCTATGCTTTCAATAATGGCGGTCTTCGCTCAGAATCAGGACTCCCCCTGTTGCATCCTGAGGCATACTACACGCTCAACGCACTGCCTCAGGCCAGCACACCCTGAACGACGTGCGCCGGATGGACTCCGGTGAGGCGTTGCTGCAGTCCCTGGAAATTAACCGCGAGGCGTTTGTGATCAAACCCTAACAAGTGCAGCATGGTGGCGTGGAAATCGTGCAGCTTGACGGGGTCAGACGCTGCCCCGTATCCGATCGAGTCGGTCTCGCCGTAAGTCGTCCCGGCTTTGACCCCGGCTCCGGCCATCCAGAGGGTGAACGCCCCCGGATTGTGGTCGCGACCTCGCAGAGCCATCTCTTTGCCACCCCGGTTTTCCCGCATCGGTGTGCGGCCAAACTCGCCGCCCCAGACGACGAGGGTATCTTCGAGAAGCCCGCGTTGTTTGAGATCGGTGAGCAGAGCTGAGATCGGTCGGTCGACCTGATCGCATTTTTTGAGGAAGCCATCGTTGAGCGCTTCGCTCTTCGAAGCCCCATGCGAGTCCCAGCCCCAGTCGAAAAGCTGCACGAAACGGACGCCGCGTTCGACGAGACGCCGCGCCAGCAGACAGTTGTTCGCAAAACTCTCTTTACCGGGACTGGTCCCATACATCTCGTGGACATCGGCCGGCTCGGTATCGATCGTCATGACGTCGGGCACCGCTGCCTGCATCCGATACGCCATCTCATACTGGGCGATCCGAGTGAGCGTCTCGGGATCGCCAAATTCCGAATGAGTTTCCTGATTGAGACGACGCAGCGCATCGAGCGCTGAGCGACGAATCCCGCGATCCGATCCGGTCGGGTTGCTGACATTGAGCACCGGATCTCCGACTGAGCGACACTGCACGCCCTGATAAACCGATGGAAGAAACCCGGAACCCCACAAGGCCTTGCCGACCCGAGGGAGGCGACCGCCTGACAAAAGTACCATGAAACCCGGCAGATCCTCATTTTCCGAACCCATCCCCCAGGTCACCCACGATCCTGCTGACGGGTAACCAAGCTGGGCATGACCAGTGTGAACCATGAGCTGGGCCGGTCCGTGATTGAACTGATCGGTCTGCATCGTTTTGATGAAGCAGAGATCGTCGGCGTGCTGGTGGAGGTTGGGAAAGCGATCGGAGATCCAGGCGCCTGACTCACCGTGCTGGCTGAACTTCGCCTGCGGCCCCATCAGGTTGGGCGTGCCTTGGATAAAGGCGAATCGTTTGCCCTCGAGGTATTCCTGAGGACAGGCCTGCCCGTCCAGTTTCTCCAACTCCGGCTTATAGTCAAAAAGCTCGAGCTGGCTCGGGGCACCGATCATGTGCAGGTAAATGACCCGCTTTACTTTTGAGGTGTGGTGGGTATCAAGACCGGTTGTGGCACCACCGGTCGCAGCTCGGAGGAGGTGATCGCCGAGGAAAAATCCACCCAGCCCGGTGCTGCAGGTTTTCAGAAACTGGCGCCGGGTATCAGCTAACAGTCGCTGTTGCTGGTATTCAGATACTAAGGTGTCAAGTTTCATTACTTGGTGATGACCTCGTCGAGATTTAACATGACCTGAGCGACGATGGTGTAAGCAGCGCCATCGGGAGTTCCGGCCATGCCTCGTTTCAATTCCGGCTCGGCAGTGTAACGAGCCTCCAGCTCTTCGTAGAGTCGCAGCAGCTCATCGAGCTTCGCGGTGCTTGGTCGCATCGAGGTAGCGATGCGGTAACCCTGCTCGAGACGCTCGGCGACCGTGCCTTCACTGTCATACTTCATGCGCCGGGCGAGACCGGCGGCTGCTTCGGCGAAGACCGCATCGTTCATCATCACGAGCGCCTGCAGCGGGGTGTTGCTGACGAGGCGACGTGGATTGCAGAACTCACGCGAGGGAGCATCGAAGGTGGCAAACGTGGGATAAGGGATGCTCCGCTTGGTGTAGGTGTAAATCGATCGCCGATAGCGGTCCGGCTGCCCCGGTGCCGGGGTATCCCATTTGTCGCCGCCCTGAAAAGGCTTCCAGACTCCCTCCGGGATTGGCGGATGGACTGGCGGGCCACCGACCTTCTCAGTGAGCAGCCCCGAGATCGCGAGGGCCTGATCGCGCAGCACCTCGGCGGAGAGACGGGGTCGCGGGCCACGCGCGAGGAAACGATTCGCCGGATCACGCTCGACCAGTTCGCTCGAAACGACCGGGCTCTGCCAGTAGGTCTCCGACAGCATGATCTCTCGCAGGATTGCCTTGATGCTCCAGTCGTAGTCCTCGGCAAATCGCAGAGCGAGGTAATCGAGCAACTCGGGATGGCTCGGCTTTTCACCAGACGAACCGAAGTCCTCAAGTGTAGTGACAATTCCGGTCCCGAACAACTGCTCCCAAAGCCGGTTCACAAACACTCGCGCTGTAAGCGGGTGGTCGGGATGAAACCACCACTCGGCCATAGCAAGACGATCGGGGATGCCCTCCTCATTCAGCTCAAGGCTGAAAGGAATCCCGGCTTCGACCTCAGCCTCTTTTTCAAGGAAATTGCCCCGACCAAAAACATGAGTGGGGCGATTCACTGCCGCGGGGCGCTCCGCCATAGTCGGGATCGCGGTCGATGGAATCGCCTTCCGCTCTTTGATCCGCGCCGCAACCTGTCCGCGCAGATCACCGATCGCCGAATCGCTCACAAAATCGGTCAGCGCCTGATGAGACGAAATTTCGAGCGTCCCCTGATGAATCACGAGCGGGAACGAACCGAGGATAACGGTCTTGTTCCCGATTTTGAGCTGCAGCGTTTTGCCGGCCGCTTCGATTGGCGCATCCGGGATCAGCACAATCTGGCGCGCCCGATGCATCCGAGTGTAGGCAGCGAAGCCCTTGCCATCAGCAGCAATAAGCTTCTGCGGCGCATGGGGCAGCCATGGCACATCGGCAACCGATGCTGCGAAGGGAATCGGGGTCGCATTGCCCTCGGCGTCGATCAGAGCTGCTTCGAGTGATGTGATTTCAAATCCCCATTCGGAATCTTTAAGCGCTTTGTCAGGATCTTTCGGGTAAGCGGTGAAGCGCAGCCCGGTGATTGCTGATTGATCGGCCGGCACCGGATACTGCAGATCATAGACTGGTCCGCGGCTGATCGTCCCGGCCGTCCCGAATCCAGGCAGCCCGTCGACAACTCGTGGTTCGAGCTTATTACCGTTGTCCGTCGTGAGGCTGTCCGGCTCGATGGGACGCCATGAGCCAACCCCGGCCGCCTCAATCCCTCGCGTCCAGAGGTCCTCCTGCAACCAAGCGACCTCGCGATCGAGAGCGTGAGCTCGGTCATACTCAGATGACTTGTTCGGCACGGAGAGGAGCGGTGCATCGTCTCTCAAGTCATTGTCGGCAGTGTTGTTGAACAGCGCCATGAACTCATAGTATTCGTCGTGTCGAAATTCCTCGTAGGGATGGTCGTGACACTGGACACAGCCGAAGGTCATCGCCCCCCACGTCTGCCAGGTGGTATTGACCCGATCAACGACTGCTTCAATCCGGAATTCTTCATCGTCTGTTCCGCCCTCGTTGTTCGTCTGGGTGTTGCGATGAGCGGCGGTGGCGATGAGATCGGTCAGCTTTGGTTCGGGAAGAAGATCTCCGGCGAGCTGTTTGATCGAAAATTCGTCAAACGGCAAATCGTCATTGAGCGCTCCGATGACCCAGTCGCGGTAGGGCCAGATCGTGCGGCGGCCATCCTGACCAAGTCCACGGGAATCGGCGTAGCGGATCAGGTCGAGCCACATCGTGGCCCATTTTTCTCCAAAACTCTCGCGCCCAAGCCGCTCGTCGATTTCAGATTCGACCGCGGCGCGCGGGTCGACTGACCAGGCCAGCTCGAAGGCATCGAGCTCTTCCAGCGATGGAGGGATCCCATTCAGATCGAGCGCGATGCGGCGCAGTAGCCGCCCCGGACGAGCCCGCTCCGACGGCATCAGCCCTTCATGCTCGAGGCGGGCACGGATAAAAAAGTCGATCGGCTCAATGGCCTCGTAGGCCTCGCTCAGGGTCGGCAATTCCGGGCGTTCCGGCTTCTCAAAAGACCAGTGCTGTTTCCAGCTCGCTCCCTCCTCGATCCAGCGAGTGATCAGGGCGACTTCCTCATCGGTGAGGCCCTCCGGGTGATCCTCGACCGGAGGCATCACCTCGTCGTCGTCCGACGGCAGGGTGATGCGAAAGAGCATCTCTGACTCATCGATATTGCCGGGCACGACCACAGGAAGGCCGGACTTCCCTTCGTAGTCGATCACCTGATCCCGGTAGACAAACGAGACGCCGCCAGCCTGTTTGACACCGCCATGACAGCCGGTGCATTTCGCATTCAGAATGGGCCGAATGTCCCGGGCAAAGTCGACCGGGTCGAGGACAAGCGGCTCGGCGCAGGCCCAACCAACCCCGGCGAGAATCAGAGCCGAAAATGTGGACGATCGAGCAAAGGTTTGGGTCTTATACGGCAACACCCCTCACCATATCATCCCGTCGCCGCTGCAAATCTGCGTCTTTACGCCAGTAATTCGGGGATAAGCTGCCCGCCGAACTGACTCAGCTGCTTGTGCCGCCCGGCGTGGTAGTAGGTCAGCTTGTTGTCATCGAGCCCGAGAAGATGCAGGATCGTGACATGGACGTCGCGGATGTGATGGACGCACTCGACCGCCTCAGCCCCGATCTCATCGGTCGCGCCGATGGTGTGACCGGCATTGACGCCGCCTCCGGCAAACCACATCGCCATCGCCTTGCTGTTGTGATCGCGACCGTAGCTTTCCGAGCCCCCGCGGAGACCGTTGTCCGGCGTGCGCCCAAATTCTCCGCACCAGATCACGAGCGTGTCTTCGAGAAGCCCGCGCTGTTTGAGATCGCCGAGTAGCGCGGCGATCGGCTTGTCGACTGCCTCGATCAGCGAGCCGTGGGCCTTGGCGATGTAATCGTGGCTGTCCCAGTTCCCCGCGTAGGCCTGCACGAAGCGGACGCCCTTTTCGACGAGCCGCCGGGCAAGGAGGCACTTGCGGCCGAAGGCATCTGTCTTGCCTTCGCCGATGCCGTAGGATTCGAGGGTTTTCTCATCTTCCCCGTCGATATCAATAACGCCCGGAATCTCCGTCTGCATCCGGTAAGCCAGCTCGTAGCTCGACATCCGCGCCTCCAGCTCGGAGGTCTCGGACTGCTGGTCGAGGTGCTGCTGATTGAGCTTTCCGAGCAGATCGAGATTGCGTCGGGCCCGCTGCCGCGAAATGCCTTCGGGGGTGCTCAGGTCGAGAATCGGGCTCCCCTGCGGTCGCAGCGGGGTTCCCTGAAATTTTGCGGGGAGAAAGCCATTCGACCAGTTTGCGGCACCACCCTGCGGGTAGCTGGTCCGCGGCAGCACGACAAAACCCGGAAGGTTTTCATTCAGTGAGCCGAGACCGTAGGTAACCCACGCTCCCATTCCCGGATCACCGCCAAACTGATTGCCGGTATTGACGTGATAACAG
>JBCCBR010000121.1:0-8724 GCA_039033935.1 Verrucomicrobiota bacterium | reverse complement strand
GAGACCAAGCGAAGCAATCAGGGTAGCACCGGTACCAACCACAAGCCCTGCTCGAGAGAACTTTGGTGAATGGCGAACCGAAAGCAGCAAAACCCCGATCAGGAAGGGCAGCAATACCGGTAGCGGAAGCCAGGTCAGAGCAGTCAAGACTCTCCCCCTTTCTCAATCGGCAGCCGACAAAGATCTTCGGACTCGCGGTGTTTTTTGAGAAGCGTCATTGCGAAAGCAAGGACCCCGAAGCTGATCACAATCGCAGTCAGAATAAGCGCCTGGACTAACGGGTCTGGTGCAGATTCACCGAGCGCATTCTCCGACTTATCAATAATGCCTGTCCCCTCTCCCGATATCCCGCCTGACACAAAGATCAGGACATTGGCCGCCTGAGCCAGGACTGCCAGACCAATCAACATTCGGAAGAGACTCCCAGTAACAACGAGCCAAGTGCCGACCGCTGCTAATAGTCCTACAAACACTGCGAGGAAAATATCCATATCAATGATCAGGCAAGGGGCGAATCAACCGAAGAGCGAAGTCCCCCATTTCTCTCTTTCACTCCCGCCATCGCTCCGTAAAGCAACAGGACGATCCCAGCGACAACGACGAAAACACCGATATCGAAGATCAAGGGTGTGCCAAATTTCAGTTTTCCAACCGGTGGAAGCGTTACCTCTCCACCCCACAGCGCCTTCAGAAACACGCCATCGGTCAGGAATCCCGGAAGCCCGGAAGCGATCGCGAGAAGCAACCCGACAACGCAGAGTCCAGTCGGAGAGAGCGTCAGGATCGAAAGCTTCCTACTCGGATCAGCGAGGTGTTGCAGCACGACTGCCATCGCCAGGACGAGCCCACCAATAAAGCCCCCACCCGGTTCATTGTGTCCCTTTAACAAGAGGTAGATTGAAAAAACGATCATGATCGGAGCGGTGAACCTTGCCGAAGCTTCGAGGACAGCCGATCGACTGACAGGAGTTTTCGAGATGATGCCCGATCGTCCGGACCGCCCCAGCATTGCCACAACACCAAGAGCAGCAATTACGAGGACACAGATTTCCCCGAGGGTATCGAGCGCTCGGAAATCCACTAAAATGACATTCACAACATTTCGACCGTAGGCCTCAGGAACACTTAGAGCCGCTAACTCAGCTGAAACCGGGAGAGCCACCTCAAGGTGCAGAGCTTTGAGGGTGAGCATCGCAAACAGTAAACCGACAAAGCCAGCGAGGAGCGCAGCCCCGACGCGCCAGGGCCACCGATGCGCCCCTGTCTTCTGGTTCGTTGGGAGTCGATAGACCGCCAGAGCAAATAGCACCAGAGTGAGAGTCTCGACCAGTATCTGCGTGATGGCGAGGTCAGGCGCTCCCAGTAGTCCAAAAATCGCAGCAATCCCAAAGCCGACCACACCCAGTAGCAGGATCGCCGTCATTCGTCCCTGCTCGCGCGATAAAAATCCCAAGACGATCGCCAGCAGCCCCACTACCACAATCAACTCAGGCCGGAAAGGTTCTCCGCCGATCTCCCAAGGCACGTCCCTTCCGACCGCGGCCCAGGCGGCCGATAGCATTGCGAGGGCTGCGACAAATATGGTCGCGAAGTACTGGCGTAGATTACCCGATTGCACCCGGTCGGTCAGTTTTCCGGAAATCCTGATAAATCCGTAAAGAGCACTTCGAAAGACGCCTTTGCCCGACCAACCAAACCGCCTCGAAACCCAGCTCCCGAATCCCCAGAGGCGCTCCCGAAGGAGAAAACCGACTACACCTGTCGCCACCGTCAAAACGCTCAGTAGCAGGACGAGATTGATGCCATGCCAGAGTTTGAGTTTCACGTCGACGGGGCTCATCTTTATCTGGCTCGCAGCTGCTGCAACCCCATCACCCAGAATGAGTCCGGGGAAGATGCCCAAAAGCAGGCTTCCCACCCCAAGAATGGCAGGGCCAAGCACGAGCGCGAAGCCTGGGCGCTTGATCGATTCGAGGTTTCCTTCGCGACTCTTTAAAAAGGGAGCGATACCGACCTTGCCCGCGACGACAATGTTAGCCGCGTTGGCGAGAAATCCGGCGATCAAAACCGCCCACCCCACAATTGGGATCTCAAGTTTGACCTCGTAGAGTAACTCTTTTGCGATGAAACCAATGAATGGAGGCAGACCAGACATCGAGAATGCGGCCAGACCTGCCGCCACCGCCAGAACTGGCATGGCTTTGAAAAGGCCCCGCAGCTGAGCAACGTCCCGGGTCCCGGTGGATTTTTCGAGAATCCCCGCGACCATGAACAACGCGCCTTTGTAGAGGGCATGAACGATCAGGAAAATCACGATTGTCTTGGCCGCGAGTTTATTTTCGATGCCGAGCAGCATCACCAGAGTCCCCAGCGCGCTAACCGTGGAGAAAGCGAGCAGACGCTTGAGGTCTTTCTGCACCATCGCGACGAGAGCCCCCCATAGCATCGTGACCGTGCCAAACCCAAGTAGCGTAAAATGCCACAGAGCCGTCTCTCCCAACAGCGGATGCATCAGCATGAGGAGAAAGACTCCGACCTTGACCATCGTCGCGGAGTGCAGATAGGCGCTCACTGGAGCTGGAGCAGCCATCGCACCAGGCAACCAGAAATGGAATGGGAATTGAGCCGATTTGGTAGCCGCGCCCAGGAAAACACAAACAAAAATCAGAGGATAAAGGGAACTCGAAATGATCGTATCGCGATTTTCGATCAGCTCACTGATCCGGTAGCTACCACCGGCCTCACCCAGCAGTAGGATTCCAGCGAGGAGGGCGACCCCACCACCGACCGTGATCAACATCGCGTCGAGAGCAGATTTTCGGGACTCTTCCTTTTCCTTGTAGAAGCCGATCAGCAAATAACTGGCAAGGCTGGTTAACTCCCAGAACACAAAGAACACGAGGAGATGCTCGGTGAAGGCAACCCCAAGCATGGCGGCCATGAAGACGAACAAGATCCCGAGAAAACTGGCTCGCTTCTTTTCATCGCCCAAATAGCCACCGGTGTAGATCACGATCAGCGTCCCGATCCCAGTCACGAGCAGGCCAAGCAGCAAGCCCACCGGCGACACCCAGATATCCCAGTTCAAGCCTATTTGGGGGGCCCAACTCAGCGAGTAGGATGCCACCTCCCCATCGAGACGAATCGCCGCGATCAGAAGAGAGATGAAGCCCAGCAGAGGGACCGCAGGCAAGATCCACCGCAAAGCACCGGCCCCACGGCCCTGCGAAACACTGGATAAAACGGCAGCGAAAAAGATCGCTGCAATCAGCCATGCGGGTAGTGATGCAGACTCCAGAAAAGTCATCTCGGTTCAGTCAAAGCAAGCGTCGAAGTGGTTCGCGATCTGATTGGACGCTGAGGAGCACGATTTCTCCTCTCCCCATTTTTCAGACGAATTCGAAAGTGAAACTCCCGTTTAAAATCAGGCCCTCTCATCACGATGCCGACGAGTCTTCGCAAGGGTTGTCGAGGTGATTCGGTGAGGTTGTGCGGAGTACTTCATATTGCGCTCTTTATCGCATGCTTATTTAAGCGTGCTTTTATTAACGGTCAAGACGCTTTCACGGGATTTCCCCTCTTTGCGCCAGCAAATCTGGAAACACTCTTCATTGACACTTAAAAGACGTGTTTTATTATACACGCTTTGTTAAACATACTTTTTCATGGCAGACGATTCACGACCCAAGTCTCTAGCAGAGATCGGTCCACTGCTGGCCGAGCGACCTCAGTGGGGCTTTCTCAGCAACCACACCCACGTTCTTGTGTGTTTGTATCTCGATCCTGACATGCGGCTCAGCGAGATATCAGCCCGGGTCGGGCTGACACTACGGATCGTACAGCGGATCGTGAAGGAGCTCACCGACGAGGGTGTTGTCACAATTGAAAAAGTGGGGCGCCGCAATCGCTACACAATCAACAAGACCTATCCCTTCAGGCACCCCCTTGAGCAGCATTGCAATATCGGTCAGCTCCTCGAACTCGTGGCTGAGAAATGAGGATGCGAGGACAATTTCACAGGTGAATTCCAGCAGGCTTAATCGGATTAGCCAAAGAGCTCAGCTCGAATGATGGTTCTCCTCTGAAACTCTCCCTGGCAGACCAGTGAGACTCCGCAAGATTGAACAAATCGACCTAAAAACGGTCTGAAAGGCGATGCTGGGACCATCCATTTTGCTCGGTAAATTATTCTCCATTCCGGTGAGACTTCACTGGAGTTTCGGGCTCATTCTGCTCTGGGTAGCCTACCTCCAGTGGAGTGCAGGCGGCACGATCGGCGCTGTCGCGGGCGGACTGATTTTCATCGTACTGATGTTTGTTTGCGTCGTTCTGCACGAACTCGGCCACAGCCTTTCAGCACGTAGATTCGGCATTGCGACGCGCGATATAACCCTCTCGCCACTCGGGGGCGTCGCCGCCCTTTCGTCGATGCCACGACGATGGCATCAAGAGCTCATCATTTCACTAGCTGGACCAGCGGTGAACGTGGTGATCGCTGCTCTCCTCTTCCCAGTGGTTTTCCTGACCTTTCCATCAGTCGAACAATTGGCGAATCCCTTCACTTCATTTGGCGGGCTCGTTTTCTCCCTATTTGCCGCAAACCTCGTCATGGTGATTTTTAATCTGATCCCAGCGTTCCCGATGGATGGCGGCCGAGTCCTGCGGTCACTGCTTGCGGCACGCGGGGATTACGCGTCGGCCACGCTTATTGCCGTAAGATTGGGGCAGTTTCTCGCAATCCTCCTCGCAGTAGCTGGGCTGTTCTGGAATCCGTTTCTGATCCTCATCGCTGGTTTCGTTTTTTTCGCTGCGCAGATGGAATGGCGAATGGTGCGGATGCAGGATCAGATGGCTGGATTTCGCGTCAATGACCTGATGCAAACCCAGTTTGAAATCGCGGGCCCACATGAGTCGATGGGCGCTGTCGCTTCGCTGATGAGACGGACAGGTCAATCCGAAATCCCGATCCTCTTTGGTGATCACTTTCTCGGATTCATTGGTCGCACCGAGCTGATCCGGGCTCTTCAGGAGGGCGGCGGTAACCTCGCCGCTCAGCATTATTAAGACGAGAATATGCGCCGGTCGATCCAGGCGATGATATTCTCGCCGCGATGAAAGATCTTCGTGGCACAAGGCAAACCGTCGCGCCGGTTTTTCAGGCAGGTAGACTCCTAGGCCTGTTTTATCCGCACCAGGCGCTACCGATCGGAAAAGAAGTGGCGCCGCTTGAGCACGGTTACCAAAAGAGAGAGCGAGTGGCCTGACCCGGCCCGCGCTTTTGAGCTGCTCAGCAATTTCAGGTCACTCATGATGTGAACACAGCGCAACGCTGTCTTCCTAACCCCTACCCGCCTTCGAAGGCCTGCTTATAGATCGTAAGCAAATCGCTCTCGGTCGCCTTCACTGGATTGAACTGAGCGGTCCACTGCTGAGCGGCTTCACCGGCGAGCTGCGGGAGCGAATCGGGGTCAACACCTTGATCAGAGAGGGGCCGATCCAAACCCGCTGTAGTGAGATGACGTTTCACTCGATCAGCTAGTTTTTTGCCACCGCCGAGGCTTGCATAGGGATCTGCAGCCTCCGATCGAGCGGAGTTAAATGCGATGACGTGGGGCAACATCACCCCGACTGCCTGTCCGTGGACGATCCCGTAGTGTGCGGTTAATGGATTTGCACAGCTGTGGGCAATCCCGAGCATGGAGTTTTCAATCGCAGTCCCAGCGAAGGCAGAGCCGAGCAACATGCGAGCGCGCGCCTCGAGGTCGTTGGGATCGATCATGACTCGCTCGATTGCTGAATCGAGTAACCGCCAGGCGGCATCAGAGTAAGCCATCGAGGTCTCGTTCCGCGTCTTGCAGACAGCTGTTTCGAGAGCGTGCGAAATTGCATCGATGCCGGTGTGGGAGGTTACTTTGGACGGCATCGTCAGGGTCAGCTCTGGATCGAGGATCGCGACAGCGGCGGCCGCCTTTTTGTCTCCACAGGCCATTTTTGCGTGAGTCTGGGCATCAGCAATCAATGCAAAGCTCTGACACTCACTGCCGGTCCCGCTTGTCGTCGGGACCGCGACAAAGGGCAGCATAGGCTCCGCTGCCTTTCCGACTCCCCAGTAGTCGTGCATTGTCCCCCCATTCGTGAGGATGAAGTTGCACCCTTTTGCGGTGTCGAGACTTGACCCGCCGCCCAGCCCGACAATCAGGTCGATCTCGGCTTTCTTCGCGGTTGCGACACAACGCGTGACATCGTCCGTGTTCGGGTTTTCTCGGACTTGGTCGTAGACAACCACATCGAGCCCAGCGCCTTCGAGCGAGTCCATCGCTCGACGAACCGATCCGGTTGCGGCGAGACCCGGATCAGTAACGAGGAGGGCTCGCTCACCACCGAGTGAGGCACACTCGGCACCGAGATGATCGAGAGCGCCGCACCCAAATTTCACTCCCCCGCCGGGGACGTCGCGGAACTCACGAACCCCCTTAGGGATCTCCCATTCTGCGCAAAGCGAATCGATCGAAAGAGGCGACTCCGACATAAAAGACGGGAGCCTAACCGATCAGGCGATCTCCGCAATCTGGAAGGATCGGCGCGTATAGAGAAACTCAAAAAGGTTGCCCTCGTGGGGTTGATCCCAGGAAATGCGATTGGTGGGGACGTTGCCGATGTTGAGCCGTTCGATGTCAGGACAGTCGAATAGCTGATTCATCCACGCGACATCACGGGTCACCGCTGTTGCGACGAGCGAGTAGCCCATATGCTCGATCATCTCGGACTGGGGGCATTCAATCACCGACGCAAAAGGAAAGAGGAATTCACGGAGCGCGAGGTCTTCGCCAAAGCTGTCGACTCGGACGATTGTCGGCTGGAGATAATTCATCCCATCGCGAGTCTGGAATCTCTCCCCGTCGCGATACTCGGCGGTGATGTCGCGAGCACCATCTGACTCCAAGCCTTGCTCGACCGCGTCGTTGATCCATTCAGCAAACTGTGGATTGGCAAAACCAGAGAGCTTGGCGTCGGGGTCGTCCTGTGCCAGAGGCCGGATTTCAGAGAGCCTTTTCGACACCGCATGGGCAATCTCGTCACCATGCCTTGGCACGATGATGGTCGAGGTGCAGATACACGAGCGACCGGAGTTTGCCGAAACTGACTCGACGATCGTGTCGACATAGTTCTCCCAATTGTCGATCTCGTCTTCGCCGATAATGAACTTCGAATAGCCAGTGCCATGGACTTCGACGCGCTCGTCGTTTTCATACTGTTTCACGGTCGAATCGTCACCGAACAGCATTACCCGTCCAGCTCGCCGGATGATGGCCCCTGAGCCATCGTGCTGAGTCGGATAAAGCGAGAATGCCTCCGCCGGGGCACCCGCCTTGATAAATGCCTGGATGATCCGGTATGGCGTCCACGGCTCTTCGCGGCCCGGCTTGAGCAGAACCGGCACCTTCATTGCGATAGCTGGGATCCAGAGGGCATTGACCGCCGGTGAGTTACTGGGAAGAATGACAGCAAGCTCATTGGTCGTCGCCGAGAAACTGACGGGAGCCCCGCCCTGTTCACCATAGCCTTGATCCAAAACCGACCAATCAAGCCCGCGGGTAAGCCCCCGGAAAATGGTTTCAATGTCCCCAAAGATGCCTCCGAGGCGCTTCATATTCATCCGGATGAGCGCATGGGGTAGGCCACTGGTCGCAGCGAGCGAGAGCACGTAGTCTTCCGGTGACTGAAGCGCACCGTCGGTCCCAACCGGAAGATCAGCTTCGAGGAAGTACTCTCCAGCTTTTTTCGTGATCTCGACCAGATCAGCCGAAGAAAACTTTTTGAGCGCCTCGCGGGCTTCGCTCATTCGCAGCAGATCGTATTTGATCATATCCGCCGGAGCGAAGCTGATGATTGCAGCGGGATCATCGGTTCCAAGCTTGTTGACGGTCTGGGTGTCGAGACTTTGATGGACTCGACCCTGGCGAAGGACGGGAATGTGTGGTGCTGTCATAGATGGCTTTCTCACTGTATTACGGATCGAGGAGCACTACAGAGTCTTGCTGATGACCCTCAGTCCGGGGACGAAAGAAAAGTGTTTATCGTAGGTATGAACTGCGGCGCTCGCATGGATCGCTGCCGCAGCGATGATGATATCCATCGGCTTTATCATCGTGCCGGCCCGCGCCAGCTTTTGCCCAAGGGCAATCGCCTCTCCCCAAAGGTGCTGATCGGTGGCCACATACTGCATAATCGAAAAGCGTTGAGCGAGTTTTTCGCGGATCGGCCTCGCTTTGATACTACTCAGGACTTCGAGCTCAATCGGACCGCAGGTCACGAGATTGATGTCTTCATAGTGGTTGCGCAAAACGGTCGAAGGGTCTCTGCCAGATCGCATAAGATCGATGAAAACGCAGGAATCAATCAGCACGTCCATCGTCATCTCTTCTTTCAGGCTCCTCTGGTCTGTCTTCTCGCACCACCCATCCGCCGCTCTCTGCTTCCAACATATCGACATAAGCAGTGTCGATCGATGCTTTGAGTTCCTCCGAAGTGAATCCCATTCCGGCAGCGAAGACCTCCTGCATCTTTTTCTTCCGCCCCATTTCGCGGAGAGCGAAATTTACCGCCTCCGTTTTGGTGTCGATCTCATAGTATTTCATGACGTCTTCCAGCGCTTCCACGCTGATATGCATCGTCATCTTTACCGTCCCTTTCGCCGAACCATACTCCATATGGCAACCATAT
>JBCCBR010000120.1:0-8748 GCA_039033935.1 Verrucomicrobiota bacterium | reverse complement strand
TGCAGGACGTTTCGCCGGGTCGATTGACGGGACCGCCTCTGGCAACGCTTCGACTCGAGCCAGATCTGGAAACTGTTTCAAGTCGGCCTCTCCGGTTGGAGTGATCCGGGAGACCAGCTGAACCTGCCCTCGAAAGTCGGCCGGAGCCTGGGGAAGTGCCTTCGGGGCAGGTTGAGGGGAAATCGCCGGTGCGGCGGGCGGATCGAGATAGGTGACCATCAGTTGGATCTCATCGGCAGGCCGGTCCGCGAGCGGTGTGTCGCTGGCGGGCATCTGAGACATCAGAAAGCCGATCCCGGCAAAAGCGGTTACCACTGCGGCAGCGCTCAGCGCCCAGGTGCGCCAGTCTGCGGCGGGGCGAGCACGAGGCGCTGGAACGACCCGAACAGCTGATGGGGCGGGAGACGAAACGCGATTCGTGCCGATGGTCGAGCCGAGAATCGAGTCGACGAGTTCATCATCAGCCCTTTTCGCGAAAGCGTGTTGGTTGAGGAGCGCATCGACGAAGCAATCGTCCGGTGAGGCGTCGTCGGGCAAAGAATTGGGATTCATAGAAATGTGGCGTTGGCGAAATTGGAATTCAGGTGGAGGCGGGGGAATCGAGTTTGCGATCGAGACAGACCTTGAGCAGGTTGCGAGCACGCTGGAGGCGCTTGCGCACCGCAGCAGGGGCGATCCCTAGAGTGAGAGACGCCTCATCCCCGGTGCGACCCTCGTAGTAGCAGGCCTGGACCGCATCCCGGAGATGATCGGGGAGAGTCTCAAGGCACACTTCGAGCGCCTCGAACAGGGGGCTGGACTGGCCATCCTGACGA
The DNA here is from genome assembly GCA_039033935.1 of Verrucomicrobiota bacterium. Taxonomy (GTDB): domain Bacteria; phylum Verrucomicrobiota; class Verrucomicrobiia; order Verrucomicrobiales; family DEV007; genus Arctic95D-9. The sequence goes on along the minus strand of JBCCBR010000120.1, from coordinate 7,933 downwards.
GACTGCCAGGCGGCGAGATCGGCGTCGATTTGAGCCAGATTGTCGTCGGAAAACTCATACCGCGAATTTTTCCGAGACCATTCTCTCCACTTGTTTCGAACGATCCCGCGCATCCAGGTGGCAAAGTCGCGAGTCACATCAAAAGTCTGAACTTTGTCGTAGGCGACCACAAACGCATCCTGAACCAAGTCTCTCGCGCTGTGGGTTTCTCGAGTCAGCGCCTGGGCGTAGACCGTCAAATCCCGGTGGTGCCGGCGCACCAACTCGGCGAAGTGTTCTGGACACTTCGGATCGAGATCGTCGTTGGACGTGACACGGCTGATAGTCAGAAGTTGCATGTGACCTCAAACAGTTGGCAACAAGCTTTGCAGTTTGTGACCACATTATTTGGAGACCAGAGGGGCAATCGTCGTGGATCGAGGTCGAAAACATCGTCTTCTGTGGACCTTCGCCAGAAGTGGACGGAGCCCCTACCGTTCAAATCGAATCGACGCCAAATCGACCTCACTATCCTGACCTACCGCTGCTGCGACCAGTGCCTGAGAGCGAGCTATAATCTCCGCTTCATGGTTGAATGTGATTTTCTCTACAAATGACGCGCAAGACGGAAAATTCGCCGCGAATGCATTAGATCTACTTATTTACGCAAATCTCTCCGAATTTGTTTTTGCTCTCCAGAAAGCCGCTCGGTAGATTGGTGTCTCAATTTCGTCTATGAATTTCAGATCTTTGCTCGCATTGGGCGCAATCACCTTGGCATCGCAACTGGCGGTGGCTGACGATCACCTCCACGAAGGAAATTGGCTTTCCTGGCGTGGTCCTCTTCAGACTGGAGTATCCCTCGAAAAGTTCGACGGTTTTTCCTTCAATGAAGAACCGGTTTGGACCTATGAGATCGAGGGCCGCAGCACGCCGATTATCTTTAACGGTCGCCTTTACTCATGGGGATACCGTGGACAGGGAGCCGATCTTGAAGAGGTTGTCCAAGCCCGCGATGAGGAGACCGGTGAAGTCATCTGGGAGCGCTCCACCAACGATTTCATTTCCGATACGATCTACAACCGCTACAGCATCGGAGCGGTGGCGGTCGATCCCGAGACTGAAAATGTCATTGTCGCGACCACCTACGGTTTGGTGAACTGCTACGACAAAGACGGCAACGACGTCTGGAGCCATTCGATGATGGAACGATTTGGGCGGCTCACATTTCCGAATGGTCGGGCAGGCGCTCCCGTGATCGACGGCGACATTGTGGTGATTCGAGGAGTCACAAGTTTCTGGGGAGCCCAGGGACCGGCTCGCGATCGCTTTTTTGGCTTCGATAAAAATACCGGCGAGCTGCTCTGGTCCTCGACTCCCGGAGTAGGACCGCCTTTCTTGAAAGACAGTTCGTTTTCGAATCCTTACTTCGAGACTCGGGACGGAAAGCGCGTTTTTTACGCCGGGACCGGCTGTGGCAACATTGTCTGCATCAATGCGAACGATGGCACCGAGCTGTGGCGCTACCAGGTATCGATGGGCGGGGTCAACAGCGCCCCCCTGATACTTGGCGACACGCTCATCGCAATCCACGGCAAAGAGAATCTCGACACCACCGAGATGGGTCGCCTTTTCGCGATCAATCTACCTGAGGACTACGATGAGACAGGTGGAGCCGATGATCCCGCGGGTGGCGCGCCGCGTCTTCCAGCCGATGTCGAGATCTGGAGACAGACGCTCGAAATGTTCACCAGCTCTCCGGTGCTGCATGATGGGAAGATCTATCAGATGGTCAAGACGGGATCTCTCCACGCCGTTGATGCTGTCTCGGGCGAATTGCTCTGGGAGCTCAAACTGGCCAATTCGCAGCTCCACGCATCGCCGCTCTACGCCGACGGGCATCTCTTTGTGCCGACCTTTCCCGGGGAATTCTTTGTCATCGATGTGACCGGTGACGAACCCGTGATCACCAACGAGATCAAGCTGGCAGGCAATTGCATCGGCTCTGCATCGATTGCTGACGGTCGGGTCTATGTCCACACGACCGAGCAGCTCTACGCTTTCGAAATTGAGACAGATGGGATCAGCTACGATTCTGTGCCCGAGGATCCTGCTCCAGAGGCGGGTCCGGCGACCCATTTCACGGCAGCACCCGCCGATGTCTTGCTGCAGGCGGGAGGATCTCAAGAAATTCGTCTCATTAAGCGCGATGCCAATGGGATCGCCCTCGGTGATGCCGGTGTCGCCACTTGGGAGACCTTTATCCCGCCGACAGCGAGAGTTCAGTCGACGATGGATGCCGCATTCGATGGGAACGCCATCTCAGCATCGGCTGACGCGTCCCTCTCGGCAGGTGCCTGGAAAGGTGAAGCCGATGGGCTGACCGGCTTTGTGCGCGGCCGCGTCATTTCGAACCTGCCCTACGTCGAAGACTTCGAAGGATTCGAGCTCGCGGCAAAGCCAGGTGGCTCAGTCGGAGGTCGTGAGTTCGACTTCCCACCCCTTCCCTGGATCGGGGCACGGCTCAAATGGGAAGTCATCGAGCTGGATGGAAACCAAGTGCTTTCAAAAACCCTCGACCGAGTCCTTTTCCAGCGTTCGCTTTCGTTCATCGGAGCACCAGGTCTCAGCAACTACACGATGCAGGCCGACCTCATGACAGATGGCAATCGCAGGATCAAGTCGACCATTGGCTTGATCAATCAGCGCTACATCATTGCTCTGATTGGCAACGCCAATCTTCTCGAGGTCAGTTCCAACCACGAGCGGGTCAAGCAGTCGGTGCCTTTCAAAATCGATGCCAACGTCTGGTATACACTCAAGACCAATGTCGATGTCGGTGAAGACGGCGTCGGAGTCATACGGGCAAAAGCCTGGGCGAAGGGCGAGCCCGAGCCGGAAGAGTGGACCATTGAGGTGACCCACAATTCCGCGCACACCGAGGGTGCTCCCGGGCTTTTCGGATTTGCTCCTCAAAGTCAAAAGACCGTCTATGCTGACAATATTTCAATCGAACAAAATTAACCAAAGCCGAGCCTGACCTGAATATGAAAAAACTGATGAATATCTGGAGCCAGCTGCTCTGCCTGATCCTCGGCGGAGCGTTGTTGGTGTCGTGTGGAGAGGAAGCCGAATCTACAGCACCTGAGGGTGCCGCAGACCCGAAAAAGGGCAGCGCACCGTCAAGTCCACCACCGGCATCACCGAAAGCGGAAAATTCGCCGACACCTGCGCCGGAGGCTGATGCTGACCAGACTGGCGGCGAGTGGCCCGCCTGGGGACGGAGCAGCGCCAACAACATGGCATCCCCAGCGACCGGTCTTCCGATAGACTTTACATCCGGTGAATTCGACGAGGCCGGTGAGGCAGTCGGAGCAAAGCACCTGCGATGGGTCGTCGAGATGGGCTCCCAGGCCTACGGAACACCCACGATCAAAGACGGTCGGGTCTTTATCGGGACGAATAACGAGAAGCCGCGGCTCCCATCTGTCGAGGGAGATAAAGGTATCGTGATGACATTCGACGAGGCTACTGGTGACTTCCTCTGGCAGCTTTCAGTGCCAAAGCTCGACGCTGGTAAGGTGTCAGACTGGGAGTTTCTTGGAATCTGTTCTTCTGTCGTTGTCGAGGGCAAGAAGGGCTACGTGATCAGTAATCGCGGCGAAGTGGTCGCGCTCGATGTCTACGGCATGAGCGATGGGAACGACGGCCCGTTCGAGCAGGAGGCTAAGTATCAGACTGGCGGCCTTGAGAAGCTGGAAAGCTCCGAGCCAGCAACCTTGGTCGATGAGTCGGCAGACGTGATCTGGGGCTATGATATGCGGTCCGAGCTCGGCGTCTTCCCACACAACGTGACCTCCAGTTCAGTCGCTCTGACCGACAAATACGTGATCGCAAGCACCTCAAACGGAGTCGACTGGTCGCACCTCAACATTCCCGCTCCAAACAGCCCCAGCCTCATCCTCCTCGATAAGGAAACAGGTGAGTTGGTTGCTGAAGAGGGCAGCGGAATCAGCCAGCGGATTATGCACTGCAACTGGTCCTCCCCGGGCTACGCGCCTGATCTCAACGGCACGCCGACGATTGTTTTCGGTGGTGGCGACGGGATCACCTACGGCTTCCATGCCGAAGAATTTGAGGAAGATGATGAGGGCTTTGTGCTGCTGAAAGAGCTTTGGAAAGTCGATTGTTGCCCTCAGGAGTATCGGTTTGATGAAGAAACCGGCGAACCGATCAAGTACGCGACTTATCCTGGGCCATCCGAGATCATCTCTTCTCCGGTGATTCATGAAGACCGGGTCTACGTCGCGATCGGGCAGGATCCCGAGCATGGCGAAGGTGTCGGGGCAATCTCGTGCATCGATCCGTCGAAAGGCACTGGGCAAGATGCGATCGTGTGGCAGTTCAAAAAGGTCGGTCGCACGATCTCGACGCCTTCCGTCGTCGATGGCTTTGTCTACATTGCGGATTATTCGGGCCGCCTCTACTGCCTCGATGCCGAGACCGGTGAGATGTATTGGGAGCATGACACTCTCTCACACATCTGGGGATCGACCGTGGTGGTCGACGGGAAAGTGTTGCTCGGTAACGAGGATGGTGAGCTCGTCATTCTCAAGGCCGGCAAGGACTACGAGGAGCTAGCTACGATCAGCTACCCCGCTCCGATCTATGCAACACCGGTGGTGGCAAACAGCACCCTCTACGTCATGACGCAGACTCACCTCTATGCCTATAACATGGGTGGTGACTCAGTCGCTTCAGCGCAGTAGTGAATCACTGTCAGAGACCGAGATGAAATTTGGCATCATCGCCGTAGCATTCGTCGTCCTCGCTATTCTGCACCAGGATGTCTGGAACTGGGACAACGCGAATCTGGTCTTCGGATTCGTCCCAGTCGGTCTCGCCTACCACGCCGCTTACTCAATCGCTGCCGCGATCTTCTGGGCTTTCGTGTCGAAGTTCGCGTGGCCGAGTAAGCTGGAAGCGTGGGCTGACGGCGAAGAGGCCAACTGATTCCCGATTTAACAGGGTATCTTCGAACAGGTAACCCTGTTAGGTCACAGGCTAAACCCTGTTAGGTCTCTGGCCTGACCCTATTAGGTCCTACATGTATCTACACCATTCTGTGATCCTTGCTCAGGCGGCAGAGCCCGCTACCAAGGCGGCGGCTCCAGTTACGCCACTCATCATCATCGTCGCCTACCTTGGCTTATTGTTAGGGTTGGCGCTATTTAGCGGGCGGCTGTTCCGAGGCACCTCAAAAGACTACTTTGTGGCAAGCCATTCGATCGGTCCGTTCATGCTACTGATGTCTGTGTTCGGGACGACGATGACCGCGTTTGCCCTCGTCGGGTCGACCGGTAAGGCTTTCCAGAAAGGTGTCGGAACTTATGGATTGATGGCGTCTTCCTCAGGCCTTGTCCATGCCGCCTGTTTCTTTTTGATCGGGATCAAAGTGTGGGCGATCGCGAAGCGCCATGGGTATGTGACTCAGATACAGTTTTTCCGGAACCGATTTGAGTCGAGCAATCTCGGCTACCTGCTTTTTCCGATCCTGGTCCTGCTCGTGATTCCCTATCTGCTCATCGGAGTGATCGGATCTTATCGGGTCCTCGGTCCGATGACCTCGGGGATGTTTCCGAGCTTGTTTCCGGCGACCGGTCCCCTCGACGGATCGGTCCCGCCCTGGATCATCGGTCTGGTCATTTGCGGTGTGGTCTTGGCCTACATCTTCGCGGGCGGCTCCCGAGCAGCGGCATGGGCAAATACCTTTCAGACGCTGGTCTTCATGGCGATGGGCGTGTTGGCCTTTATCATTATCTCAAATGCGCTTGGTGGACTCGGCGCAGCGATCGAGCAGGCCAATCCGGCTCATCTGGTTCGCACACCGACTGAGATGGGCATTCAAGCTCCCTCGGGGGCTTTTGAGCGTGAGGTCGGGATACCTCCGCTCCAGTTTCTGACCTACATGTTTATCCCGCTGTCGGTCGGGATGTTTCCTCATCTCTTCCAGCACTGGTTGACGGCGAAGAGTGCTAAGAGTTTTAAGCTGACGGTGATCGCTCACCCACTTTGCATCATGGTCGTCTGGGTCCCGTGCGTTCTGATCGGGCTTTGGGCTACTGGGGTTTTCACGCCCAACGCACTCGATAATTGGCCGCCACCGGTCGTCACGATCATGAGCGGTGCCGAGGACGCCGGTGTTGGGAAAGTGCTCAGTGTCGTGATTAAATTTCTCGTCGCGAATCCCATTCTGGTGGGCCTCGTGACGGCGGGTATTCTTGCGGCGATCATGTCATCGCTCGATTCTCAGTTTCTCTGTCTGGGGACGATTTTTACGAATGATGTGGTGCTTCACAATCAGCCGGAAGGCAAATTTTCGGACAAGCAGATCGTCCTCATCGCTCGCGGATTTGTGGTCGCGGTGGTGCTGCTGACCTACGTGCTTTCGTTAGTGCTGAAGGATGTCCAAAACGTCTTCGATCTTGCGATATGGAGTTTCTCAGGTTTCGCGGCGCTGACCTCGCTCGTGTTCTGCGCCCTCTTTTGGAAAGGCGCGACCAAGGCCGGCGCTTATGCCTGCGTCATCGCTGTAGCGGTGTCCTGGTTTTACTTTTTTGCGAAAGCGGGCTGGGGAGGGGAATACACCGTGTTTTCATCGGCAGAACGCTCGGATGAGGGTGTGATGCCGGTGGCGATATGCTTCTTCCTCGGGCTCATCGCGATGATCGTGGTATCGCTTTTCACCAAAAAACCTTCGCAGGAAACCATTCGCAAGTTTTTCCCGTAACCACGCCCAACCGTATCCGGCCGGTCTCTTCCGCGAGGTAACATGGCCGTATTTTTGACCGCTTACTTTATCTATATGACTGCAGACGAAGCTCGCTCCCAACTCGACGAACGTGTCCGTGAAATGATGACCTGGCACTTCTCCGAGGAGACTGGTTGTCCTTTCTGGCTGGAATGGAAAGAAAGCGTAGGATGGGATCCTCGTGAAGAGGTCAAAAGCTATGACGACATCGTCAAATTCCCTCACTTCCAGGACGAGTGGCTCCGCGACGAAAAGAACGAGCGCTTCGTCCCCAATGCTTATAAAGGGCGGCCCTTTAATGTGTTCGAGACCGGTGGCACTACCGGGTTGCCAAAACAGCGAGTCGGGTGGGAGGACTACAAGCATGACTACGAGCAATTCTCCGAACAGCTCAGCGACGAATACTTTCCCAAAGGCGGCAACTGGATCATGGTCGGCCCGACCGGTCCGCGTCGTCTCCGCCTCGCTGTCGAGCACCTCGCCAATGTAAGAGGCGGTAGCTGCTACCACGTCGATCTTGATCCTCGCTGGGTGAAAAAACTGATCGGTCGAAAGGAGCTCGATCAGGTCGAACGATACCAGGCTCACGTGATGTCTCAGGCAGTTGAGATCATCAAGCATCGTGATATCTCCTGCATCTTCACGACACCGAAATTACTCGCTTCGATTGGAGAGCGGATCAGCATCGCGGGGCAGGGGATCAAAGGGTGCTTCTGTGGCGGCACATCGATGACGCCCGAGTATGTCCGATTCCTTCAGGAGGAGGTCTTGGAGAACAAAGCACTCTTCGTCCCAACCTACGGCAACACCCTGATGGGGCTGGCTGTCTCGTTGCCGGAGGAGCTTCCCCAGAACAACTACAGCGTCACCTACTATGCTCCGCAGCCGCGTGCCGTACTCCGCATCGTCGACGCCGACAATACTGAGATCACCAAGGACTACGGTGAGTATGGGCGAGTCGAGCTGACGACGCTTTCACACGAATTCTTCATGCCCCGCTTCCTCGAGCGCGACGAAGCGATCCGACGTCACCCACACGAAAAGTATGCCTGGGATGGCGTCGGCGACGTCCGACCTTTTGGCGCGATGACAAAGAAGGTCATCGAAGGCGTCTATTAAGGAGCTTGAAAAAAGGCTTGTGTG
>JBCCBR010000119.1:0-8802 GCA_039033935.1 Verrucomicrobiota bacterium | reverse complement strand
GTGATGGTTGAGAAAAAGACTGATGTTGGCCTCGGCTGAGACGATGCGATGCTTCTTCTCATCGCCAAATTCTTCGGCAGTCCCTGGTGACGCTTTGGCGTGATCTTCGACCTCTCGGACGATGTCACCGATCGGGTAGAGCCCCGGAGGGGTATTTCCTTTCGCCCAGACCCGGATTTCAGAGGAGCCATTTCCACCGAGGACGGGCCGGTTTTGAATGAGAGCCACTTTCAGCCCCATCCGCGCGGCAGAAATCGCTCCACACATACCGCCGTATCCGCCACCGACGAAGACAACGTCAAAACTCCCTTCGTCGATCGGCTCTTCGGAAAGGCCCATAAGAGTGCGACGCCATGCCGGCAAGATCTCGGAACTGTTGTCCGGGGTGTAATCTGCTCGCGTCGTCAGGAGGATCGCATCGCACCGACCGCCAAAGCCGGTCAGATCTCGCAGCGCCAGCGAGGTCTGCCCCTCGGTGAGATCAATCGTGCCGCCCTCGTGCCAAGCCCAGTCTTTGCCTGAGATTCCAAAGGTGGGTTCCAGTTCGGTTCCGCCGACGGCAAGTTTGAACGTGCCCGGAGCCGTATCGGTATTCGCATGTTCGTCGAATTTTTCGATCCAATTCTTGGTTCGGACCCAGACGTGGTAAGTCCCCGCTTCACTGACTTCGATGGTCGTCGAAGCATCCTCGACCGGATTTCCCAGCCCATGGGCGAGGAGATAAGGGGAACCCATGATTTCAATAAACTGGGTATCTAGCTTCCAGCCGCCCCGGTCTTCGAAAGACTCAGCTTCGATCAGGATGTCGGCAGCTGACCCCAGGGAAAGCCCGGAGAGGGCCACTGCAGCGAAAAGAAATTGTCTCATTTCCCATTGAAACCCAAGCGTATGCGTCTGACCAGCACCTTTCGGCGGCGCGAAAATGTTTGTGACGTCGATTCCGGTGTTGCTATCGAGGAGCCGGATCGATCACGCCTGGTCTAATCAGGGAAAGTCTCTCCAACCCGTCTCGGAGAGTAATCGGTGCATCCCGATATCATGTGGCTCGGGCTCCAAAGAGGTGAATTGCGTCTCAAAGCATATTCCCCAAATTGCCGGAGCACCAATCCGAGCGCGATTGAGGTAACGATCGTAATGCCCTTTTCCGCGGCCAATGCGATGCCCGGTCTTTGGATCAAACCCCACTCCTGGCACCAAAAACACCGATGCCTCGCTCGGATCAGCGAGACGACAAGTCGATGGATCTGGCTCCGGAAATCCATACTCGCCCTCTCTCAGCTGGTCGGGCCTTTCCACATGGTGGAATTCGATCGACGAGTCGGAGGTGACCCTCGAAAACAACCAAGTCGCCTGATCGTTCTCGGCCCAGGCTCTCGTTAAATCGGGTTCAGATCGCATCGGGAGAAACGACGCAATCGTCTTTGCTGCTCGAAACTCCGAGTCCGTCAGGAGCAGATCGACAATGCGCTCAGAATGGCTCGAGATCTCCCCATCAGAAAGCCCCCGCAGTTTGGCAAAAAGCTGGCGGCGCAATTCTCTTTTGGGTGACATCGCCTAATCGTCTGGATCAGCGCGAGCCAACGCTCAACGCTTCCACATTCCCATCGCCTCCGGCATGTGGGCCTGGAGTTCCTGAATCCGGACCTCGTCGACGGGATGCGTCCGCAAAAAAGCGGGGGTGTTGTTGGCACTTCCAGAAGACTGCCGCCAGGCCGCGAAACGCTGCCACAAGGAGACACTCTCTCTTGGATCATAGCCGGCGCGGGCCATGAAGTTGGCTCCCATCTTGTCGGCTTCGAGCTCTTGATTTCGGGAAAAGTTGCGGGTCGCGAGCAGCGCTCCTCCTGCAACTGCAGCCGTCCCGATCGGGCTGCTGCGATCGCCTTGATTGAGCACGTAGGCAGCCCCTGCAGCAACGCCTCCAGCAACCATCTGTTGGGAGACTCGATTACCCGAGTGGCGTCCCACCACGTGTCCAATCTCATGGCCAATCACGGCGGCGAGCCCGGCTTCATTCTGTGCAATCGGAAACAATCCCGTGTGAACACCGACTTTACCGCCAGGGAGCGCGAACGCGTTTGGAGAAGGATCTTCGAAGACGACGAATTCCCAGTCGGCTTCTTCCATCGGAATGACTTGCTTGAGCCGATTGCCAACATTCTGAACCATCTCATTCATCTGCGGATCAGTGGATATCCGCATGGTCTGTTTCAGCTTGTTGAACTCTGTCAGCCCAAGCGCGGCTTCTTCCCGAGGCGTCATGAAGTTGAGGGACTGCCGACCGGTTTCAGGATTCGTCGCAGTACAAGCCAGAGTGATCAAGCCAATGACGAAAGTCGCCAAGGCACTCCAACGGGCAATCGAGCGGTTCATGTTCAAGGGAGGGTAAGGTTGAAGCGGCAATCTAAGTCCGCTTCCATACTTGGACGTCTAATTTACTCCAAATCTTAGTCGCCCGCCACCGTTAGTGGCGAAGCCATATCGCCCGATTGAGAAACCATCAATATCGATTGGGCTCATCATATGGCCGCTCCTTCAGAACGGAGTCAAAATTTGATTCCCGAAAGCCAATCGACTCATCCGACAATTGGTCGTTCCAAAGACTTATCACTTCGGCTGGTGTCTTCTCCTATGACTTCCGATCACAAGGGTGATTCCAGCTAAAAGAGCAAAAATCGTTTGAAGCGCAAAAACAACTAGCAAGACGATTGCGGGCGGCCAAATCGAGTCTTCAGGAAGTGGCGTCGATGCTTTTAGCGAGAGAAAAAGAGCTGCTATGGTTAAAACGGTGAGAAAAACGATCGCGGAGAGTGCCACCCACCACCGAATCGGTCTCTTTTGCAAGGCAGCCAGTAAGCAGACGAGCCACAAACCAAGCAGAAACCCCGCACAAGCGAGGCAAAGTTGAAGTGGGAAAAGATCTGCGACGGCGTGCGATTTGCCCGACTCGCTATCGGAGGCAGCGAAAAAGAGACAGAGGAAAGTGAAGAAGAGGGGAATTAGTAAAGCTGCCCCACCGACTACCAAGTAGGAAGGCAATCGCTTTGGCCGATTCATCATTCTATCTCTGAAATGACTAACCACTTCAGCGAGCCTGCGATCGCCTCGGCTTTCGATTTCGAATAGGGGAAGGGCGCTAGGCAATTTTCACCTAAAAAAACAAATCGCCAAGAGCCTCGTCGCTGAGCATCCCGGGGTCAGCAACTGCCATTAACTCACCGAGATAACCAACCGCCACCATCTCGGAAGCGGGGTCAAAGGTTTGGGCGGTAGGAGACTCGAGGATCGGTGCAAGAGCGTCTTCAGCGAGCACCGGAGAACTCGCGAGCGCAGGATCGCCCGACGAATCAAATTGAGTGAGAACGATCGCTGAGACAACCAGGGCGAGACCAACCCCTGCCACTACTAACTTGCGAGTCGCAAGATAATCAAAAATTCGAGAGACAATTCCCTCCCGCCTTTCGCTCTGAAGGCGAATCTCACGAAGCACATTCCTCGCAAAGAAAGGAGATGGCTCCACTGAGCGAGCCTCTTTGAGAAGCTCCCACACAGCTGAATCTTCGCGATCGTTGTCGTTCATGTCAGAAAAAACACCGGCCGCGGAATTTAGTTCTGCCGATTGACCGATTTTCACCGAGATTTTTGCGAACGAACGAGAACTCGTTCACACGTGAGGAGCTTCGATGAAGCCTTCGAGCTTACGAATCCGGGTCGGATGCCGCATTTTGCGGAGCGCCTTTGCCTCGATCTGGCGAATTCTCTCTCGGGTCACCTGAAATTGCTTGCCGACTTCCTCGAGAGTCTTGCTGCACCCGTCAACGAGCCCAAACCGCTGCTCCAGCACTTCGCGCTCGCGGGGCGTGAGGCTGTCGAGCACATCTTTGATGCGATCTTTCAGCATTGCCATCGAAGTCATGTCAGAGGGATCTTCAGCACCTTTGTCTTCAATGAAATCCCCGAGATTGGTCTCCTCGCTATCGCCAACCGGAGCTTGCAGCGAGACCGGCTGTTGAGCCATTTTCAGAACCGCACGGACGCGCTCGACGGGGAGGTGAATCTCTTCTGCGATCTCTTCCGATGAAGGCTCTCGGCCATACTCCTGCACGAGCTGCTTCTGCACCCGCATCAGCTTGTTGATCGTCTCGATCATGTGGACCGGGATCCGGATGGTCCGGGCCTGATCGGCAATCGAGCGGGTGATCGCCTGCCTAATCCACCAGGTCGCGTAGGTCGAAAATTTATAGCCCCGGCGGTATTCAAATTTTTCCACCGCCTTCATCAGACCCATGTTGCCCTCTTGAATCAGGTCGAGGAAGGAGAGGCCTCGATTGGTGTATTTTTTCGCGATGGAGATGACGAGTCGCAGATTCGCTTCGACCATTTCGTGGTTCGCCTTTCCGGCCTCGGAAGAGTGGCGTCTCAGATCCGCAATGGTCGTGTCGAACTCGTCTTGCTTCATCCAGGCCGACTTCTCAAAGGCAGTCCTCTCACGGGTCGCGGCGGACTTGCTGGCTCGATCTGTCGCCTTTGAAGCGCGGGAGCGGATTTCTTTGGAAACCTTGGCCTTGGATTCGGCGAACTCGAGGAGACGCTCTGAAACCTTTTGCTTAAAGTAGAAACGCTTAAACAGCCTCACGAGGGTAGCCTGCTGCTTTTTCCAAGCGGCTTCCGTCTTCTGGAGCGCTGCGTCGGTTTTCGCAGCAGCTCGCGATTCGTAAATCTTCAGCAATTCGGAACGGGTCTCCTCGACCTGTGCGCATAGCTTGACCAGGTTTTTGAGGTAGCGAGAGCGACTCTCGACTTTTTTATCGAGGATCAATCGGTCAAATCGCTCGGCCCCGGATTGGAGTTTCTCAGCCAGGTCGAGGTAGGCGTCAGCGGTGAACCCGAACTGACATAGGATTTTCTGGGATTCCGATTCGGCTTTTTCAATCCTCTTCGAAATCTCGACCTCCTGCTCGCGAGTCAGCAGGGGAACTTTCCCCATCTGCTTCAGATACATCCGCACTGGATCGTCGAGAATGTCCAGCCGCGAGTCTTTAGCCTCGGTGTCTTTTTCTGCGCTCGCAGGTTCGTCTTCGTCCTCCGGAGTGGCTTCGACGGTATCGACCTCCGCCGAATCGACGATCCGGAACTTCATTGTCCGAAGTCGCGAAATGAGCTCGTCCATCAGCTCCAGATCGGTCTGGGTGTCAGGGAGAGCCTCGTTAAGATCGTCAAAGGTGAGGTGACCTTGCTCTTTTGCGAGACGGATCAGATCTCGGACGATGGGCTGAAATTCAGCCGAGTCTAATGCTGACTTGACCGGCGGTGGCTCCGACGGGCGACGCTCTTGATTGCGGGCTGTCGAAGCCTGACTCGTTTTTGTTGATTTTTGCCTTGAACCCGGGGCCGTTTTTCTTTTGGCTTTCTTTCGAGACTTCGACGTGTTCGTGGATTCAGCCATGGGCACCAAAAGGAAAAGGAAGCCCTGGCCTGCTGTTCTGATGGACAGATTTTATCCAGCCAAGGCCGCTAAACGTCGTGTAGCTGAGCGCGAAGGTCAAGTAGTTGTTTGGTATAGTCCGCTACTTGTTCGGGGCTGATAGAGGGAGCTCCCATCGCTGACTTGATCACCTCCATCCGCGTCTGGATCGCCTGTTTCCGCAGCGCGACCAGACACTCCTGAGCAAGTGTCTCCTGAGCGCGAGCCTGTTCCTCGGAAAGCAGTCGCGTGATCTCGTTGCGCTCTATTTCCGGTAGGGTGTTGCAGAAGGCATTGACACTGGCAGCCTGAGCGGGGTCGAAGTCTCCCTTCCAGATCCGGGTCAGCAATTCGGTTTCCGGGATGTCGCGGAAAAATTCGGGGACGGCGTGCGCTGTCAGCTCGCTGCGGCGTTCAGGATCGGTCAGGAGGATTCGGCAGAGCAAGCGGATTGATCGATTCTGGATCGGGCCACCTTCTCCACTCCCTCCATTTTCACTTCGATTCGAGTCGGCCCCATTTGATGATTTCTGTTCGCGGGCCTGACTCGCCGCTTCCCGTCGGCGTTTCGATTTTTCGGCCCGCACCACGGCGTTGGCGGCATTCCGGACATGCTTCCGCAGCTCCTCCTCGCTCACCCCGAGCCGGACGGTGACTCGACTGATGAGGGCGTCCTGCAGCATCTTGTCTTCGACCAGAGCGATGTCGGCCGCGAGCTCTTTTGCGAAGTTGAGGCGCTCTCTCAGATCAGTGGTCGAGAGCTGACCGCCATTCCGGTCGATCTGGTAATCAAAAAATTCCGGTGCTTCGGCGATCACTGTACTGAGAGCGTCGGCACCTTGTGCAGCAAGAAATGAATCGGGATCTTCGCCGGGAGGTAACTGCGCGAGCCGCACCATCATGCCGGCTGGGGCAAGCACCCGGAAGGTCTTTCGAGCCGCAGCGATTCCGGCTGTATCGGAGTCGTAGCAGAGGACGACCTCGTCGGTGTGGCGCTTAAGGACTCGGGCGTGGTCTTCGGTGAAGGCTGTCCCGAGACCGGCCACCACATTTTCAATCCCCGCCGTGTGAACAGCAATCACGTCGAGCTGGCCCTCGCAGATGATTCCCTGTTTGGCCTTGAGGATCGGTCGCTTCGCCTTGTCGAGACCGAAAAACGTTTTGCTCTTCGAGAAAATGACGGTCTCGGGCGAGTTGATGTATTTCCCGCCGGGTTGATCGGGAGAGAGGACTCGACCGCTGAAGGCAATCGTTTCGCCCATGTCATTGTTGACCGGAAACATCAGCCGATGTCGGAAAAAGGAGTAAGCACCTCGCTCGGGGTAGTCTTCGTCACGCCACTTGGCGAGGCCCCCGTCGACAAGCTGAGCAATGCGGAATCCCTCATCTTTAGCCCAATCAAAAAACATGCCCTGATGTTCAGGGGCGTAGCCGAACTTCCAAAGCCGACTGGTGTCCATCGACAATCCGCGGCTCTTGAGATACTCACGCGCTGCCTGGGCGACCGGGTGCTTGAAGAGCAGTCGATGATACCAGTCGGTGGCGGCTTTTTGGAGACGCAGGATGTCGGCACGCCCCTTGATCCGAGCTCGTGCTGCCGGATCGAGTTCCTCCTCCTGAATCGGGATGTTGGCGCGATCGGCCAGCTTGCGGGCTGCGTCTGGAAACGTCAGATTTTCATACAGCATCAAAAACTTGATGGCATCACCCGATGTCGTGCAGCCAAAGCAATGAAAGATCTGGCGGGCCGGGTTGATGTTGAAGCTGGGCGTCTTTTCGTTGTGGAAAGGACAAAGTGCGATCCAGTTCGATGAGGCTCGCTTGAGCGGGAAATAGCCTTCGATCAGTTCGACGATGTCGGTGGCGTCGAGAATTTTCTGAATCGTTTCTGGACCAATGATCGCCATCTGCGCGCGAGCTCGGGAGAGGAAGGAGGGATAGACTTAAGAAACGCGATGCTCTCGCCGAGGCAAGTACGGAAGACAGCGGAATCGATGACAATTTAGGCTGAGGGTGGACCAGCCCGCTCGACTCTGAAGAGAAAGGGTGCTGTCTCGTGGCAGTCGGACGAAGCGGAGCCCTACCGGATCTGCCCGACTGACTCGAGTATCTCGTCGGCGACGGCAACGACCGACTTTTCGCACGACAGAGAGATGGAATCAAAGTCCGGCTCGCGGCGGAACCATGAAATCTGTCGCTTCGCAAGCCGACGTGTCTGTTGCTGGACCGATTCAATACACTCGGCTTCGGACATCTTCCCGGCGATGAGGTTCTGAATCTCAGCAATGCCAATAGCCCTCGCCGCTGTCTCTGAGATTTCATCCAGCTTGGCGATTTCCTCGACAACTCCCGCGCTGAACATGGCGAGGGTGCGTGCGTTGATCCGTTGGTAAAGGACTTCGCGTTCCCAGTTCAGAAAGAAGGCTGACAAGTCAGTGGCTTGTGTGGCCCACTCCGACTTCAGCTCCGAGGCAGGTCGTCCCGAAAGGAGGCAAATCTCGAGATTTCGAGTGACATAGCGACGATTTTTCAGATTAGTCTTTTCAGCGCCTGCCGGATCAAGCTCCTGATATTCCCGGATCAGATCTGCGAGAGGACGCACCTCCAACTGCTTGCGCAAGTCAGCATCTCCCGGTGGGGTTGGACCGAGCCCATGGCTCAGAGCTTTGAGGTAGAGTCCGCTCCCGCCGACCACGATCGGTTGGGCTCGGGTCTGAACCTCGGCGATTTTCGCGCGGGCAAGCGCCTCGTATTTCGCGGCATCGCAGGTCTCAGTGATTGAGAGTTCACCAAACAAATGGTGCGTTACCTCAGCCCGTTCGGCAATGGTTGGAGCTGCGCTTAGAATTTCAATGCCCCGATAAATCTGAAAGGCATCGCCATTGATGATCTCTGCCTTGCCAATTCGTCTCGCCAGCTCGAGCGCCACCGCAGTTTTTCCGGCCCCGGTCGGACCCGCGATGTAGATCGGTTCGGGCATCTTCTCGCGCCAGTCTCTCTCAGAGCAAAAAAACGCCGACCTCTGTGCGAGAGGTCGGCGTTGAGAATTTTTGATTGGTTCGTTAGCGAAGGTCACGCAGCCGAAGAATTTTCTTCGTCGGCTTCTTCTCGCGGACCGTCATTGCGTGCCGCGCTGACTCTGAGACGGCGCCCCATGAAGTCTTCGTCGTGGAGAATTTCCACTGCGCGTTTGGCCTCTTCTACCGAAGACATCTCGACAAATCCAAAGCCTTTTGATTGCTGGGTCCTGCTGTTGGTCACAATCTCAGCACTTTGGACGAATCCGGCCCCTTTGAAAAGCTCTTCGAGCTCATCGTCAGTCGCCGCAAACGCCAAGT
>JBCCBR010000118.1:0-8806 GCA_039033935.1 Verrucomicrobiota bacterium | reverse complement strand
GCTCCGACAGGTGCATCGGCAGTTTCATCCGAGAGGGTGAGGCTTTGCGGTTGAGGTGAAAAGTAACAGGTAAAAAGTAAAAGGTTTAGGTTGGTGGTAGGGCGATGAGGGGGCTGCTGAGTGGTGCGGACTGTTAGTCCGCAGATCAAGCGAGTAGCTTTTCTTTGGCGGACTGACAGTCCGCCCCACCATTAGCGCCCCTAACTATCAACTCCACGAGAACACACGTGCTGCCAGCTCAGTTCTCCTTCAGAAAAGCCACCAGATCAGCCACGTTCTGGGGACTGAGACCTAGCTGAGCGGCGCTCATCATGAGGGACCGTTTTGCCTTCCACTTTTTCTCGATCCGATTCGCAGGGATCATCTGAGTGACACCGCCCATCCCGGTGATGATGGTCGGGTTGCCGTCTTGAATGATCAGTCCGTTCAGCAGGCTGCCGTCTTTGAGCAGAATCTCATGCCCGTCGAAGCCATGAGCGATATCAGCGCTCGGCTCTACCAGTGACCGCGCGATCACCTCTTCGGTCTGGGTGCGCCCCCAGCCCATCAGCGCTGGGCCAAACTGATTTGCGACCGGCTGATCTTCGCTGACCTGATGACACATCACGCAGGTGGCAGCAAAGGCTCTCCCCTGTTCCGGATTGCCCTCGAGGGCGAGCACCTCGTCTACGGTCATCGCTTTCTCCTGATCGGGGGTGGGTGCCGGTGTCGCGACAGGCTGGATTTCGATTTTGGCAGGATCGTAAATGCCGCGCTCGGCAAGCGCCTTAGCGATTCCGAACTCACTCCATCGATTGTTGTTCCGATTGATGAGCCACCAGACGGCGTCGTCTTTGACCGGAGAATCGAGCTGAGCGATATCGAGAACGGCGTCGGCTGCCCCTTGCGTATGGATGAAGGCGAGGGTGTCGAGCGCCTGTTTCCGCTGAGTCGGCGAGAGCACCTCACTCGTGGCCCGAATCCGTAGATCCTCGACTGCAGTATGGGGGTGCAGTCGCCAGGCTATGTCGGCGAAGGCATCGCTCCAGAGGTGCGGATCCGGATTTCCGATCGCCTTCTTGATGAGACGGTATGCCTCGATCTCCTTCCCAGTGGCACCTGTCCCGAGCGCTTCCAGATAGGTGCGGTCTCCTGGTTGATAGCCTTTGGCCAAAGTGACGAGCAACTCGCCCGCCGTCTCGATCGACTCGTTTCGAAGCGAGAGGGCCACTTCCCTTCGCACAGCCGGGTTCTCATTGACCGAGAGCTCGATCGCTGCCGCGAAAAAGTCCATCTCAGCGCGCCGCATCGCTCGGTAGGCCGCGATTTTCAGTTCCGGGGTTGGCTGGGATCCATGCAGACCAGCGACACGTGGTCCGCTGATTCCGAGTTGGTAAAGCAAATGAATCGCCCGCCCTTGAATGAAAGGGTTGGGATCATCGAGCAGTGCCGCGACCGGCTCGAGCGAGGCGCGACCGGCTTTCTTGAGCCGTTCAAATCCGATCGCTCTCACGTTCACGGCGGGAGAGCGCAGCGCGGTGATCTGGCCCTCGACGGTGTCGATATCGATCTCAGGAATCTGCGGGCGAAAGGCCTTCGGGGCGATGCGGTAAATCGCACCAGCACAGGTATCGTCGAGATCCTGATGCCCTCCGACCCGTGGATCGAACCAATCGGAAACGTAAAGCGCCCCATCGGGACCGACCGCGACGTCGGATGGGCGGAAGAGCGTCTTGGTTTCCCCGGTGACACTGTTTCCTCCTCCCAGAAAGTCAGACCCGGCAAAGCGGGACGCCATCTCGCGACCGTTGTCGTGCTCACCGGCCGGATTGCTCGTCATGAAGTCCATCCGATCGAGTCGAAAGCTGGAGCCTTCCAGCTCAGGCTGGTAACCAAAGACCACATTACGGCCTGCTTCGCAGGCGAGAAAGGTGCCGATCCACTTATCACCGAGGGCTCCATTTTCGTAGAAGACATTGCCCGTCGGCGAGCCTCCTCCGTAGATGTCACCGGCTGGGGTCATACCGGGATCTTCCTGACGCCACTCCGCTGTCGGGATGGACTGCCCCGGTCGACGATCCGCTCGCCAGGTGCGCTGGCCATCGTTCGAGGAAAACCCGAAATTGGCATACTCCATCACCCAGCTGACCCGACAGGCGGGTGGATCATCGTTGTCGTTTTGAAAGACATCGCCGAGTGAGGTGATCGACTGCTCGTAGCTGTTTCGGTAATTGTGCCCGATGATCTCTGCATCTGTCCCATCAGGACTCATCCGCACGGTGAAGCCACCGACGTAGACGTGACCGTCATCACTGGGCCGGCCCGCGAGAGCCGCTGCATCATGCGGGTAGGGGAAGGGGCCGATCGGCTTGGGTCGATAGCTACCGAAAATCGTGAAAGTCTGGCCCGACCGATCCGTGAACTGGGCACCGCAGTTTCCGCTGTTAAAATACCATTTCCCATCCGGTCCCACCGTCACCGAGTGCAACGAGTGGTCGTGATTCTGACCATTAAATCCCGTCAGGAGGATCTCGCGTTTGTCCTTAGCCGGATCGAACACCAGATCTCGATCGACGTCAGTGTAGACGAGCAGATGCGGAGGCTGAGCGACCACGATTTTGTTATCGATCACTGAGACGCCGAGCGGTGCGACCAGCAGTGGTTCCTGGACGAAGGTATGCGAGCTGTCAGCTGATCCATCGCCGTCGCTGTCCTCCAGCACCACGATGCGGTCCCCCTCCGGGAGGCGCTCGTGGTTTTTCCGATAGCGAACTCCTTCCGCAACCCAAATGCGACCGTCGAGATCGATGTCGATATTGGTCGGGTTGTAGAAAAGCGGCGACTCCGCCCAAACTGTGACTTCGAGCCCCTCGGGAACGACAAAGAGCTCCGACGGCACCGGAGTAGCTGGTTCGGGGAGGTGCTCGATTTCGTTCGCGGTAGCGATGCCGGTGAGTGCGACGATCGCAAAGACAAAAAGCCACGAGCGGGTATGAAGGTGCGTAGAGTTGACGTAGAGATGAGTCATGAAAAGGACTGGGGTTCCGTTTTTCCCGGCAATCAAGGTATCAGCGATTTCAGCCTTTTCCGAGTGATCATGATAACCGGATTGCGCAACAGGTCGGTTTTTCCGCGTCTTTGTGCCCCTCGATGAGTGCTGCCTTTCGGCGCCACTCAGCTTGTCTCGTAAGATTTGATTTGCGCCAGCTCCCTCTGAGAGCGGCCGATCCGGGTCATGAAAATCCAGGCAAGAATCAGAGCAGCCACCGCAGCTGGTATTCCAACGAGGGGAAGCAAGCCGCTCAAAAATGAGTATATGAGCCAGCAAGCCCACCACCATCCGATGATCGAGTGACCCTGATCTCGGGGGAATTGATGACTGACGTTGTAGACTTCGCGGATAATTACGAACGGCTTCCAAAGTGCCACGATCGGAATGAAATGCATCCCGACTGCCCATCCAGGTGTCTGATCGAGCATGCGTTCGCCGAGAGCGTGCGCGTTTTTGACAACGCGATGCACCCACATCATGTAAAATACAGTCCCCGGTGTCGTGAGACTGACGATGATGACCAGCCCCCAAATCGTAAGAGCGTCCTCATCGAGCTGGTCGAGCTGATCAGTCGCTCCGAGGTAGGCCCCATAGATTGCACAGCCAACGATCCAAAGTATCGAAACGGCCGCTGAAAAGATGATTCCGAACTTCGCGAGACCCTCGCGGGGAGCCGGATCAAAATAGACGTAATCGCGAAAGTTCAGGTTCCCGCTTGGGTCGAGATCGCCCTCCTGAAGTCGCTGGGCAAACGCTTCGCGGTGCTCGGGAGCGACCCACAGCTCCCCGAATCGCAGCATTTCACGTTCTGGGCGAGATTCACCGCTGTGGGCGCAGGTGACCATCTCGGGCAACGCGTCCGAGATTTCGCTCTTGCTGAATGGTATCCAGTCGCTCAGCGATTCGTTCCAGACCAGAGTCTCAGCCGTGATCTTGCCTGCCATGGCGAGAGATTCGAGATCTTCGCGAGAGACTTCTTTTTTATCGCTGCCAGTTGCGTAAAACCAGGTCTGAGACATGCGAATAAGGGAAGCAGAATAAGATCCACGAGCGAAAGTGGCTCGTGATCAGTGGCAAAGTGGGAAGCGGAGTCGAAGTATTAGGAATAAGGCCACGTCTATCATAGTCACAGCTTTCGGGCGAGGCGGCCAGCTTATTCCTGGCGCATCTTGTAGTCGCGATCGACTGGCGCTGAGCGAATACTGTGGGTAGAGCAGCCGATCTGTTTGCAGATTGTTTTCCGGGCTTCGAGTTCGAGGTGGAAACTTAGTAGCGGACGGACTGCGCTGATTAAAGGGAAGCCCGAACGGCTTGCGATCCTGCCCGTGACGGGACCGCATCGTCAAACAGCCAGTCTCAACCCAACATAAATCCCCCCAATCTAGCGCTTGCGCTTCGATTGGAGTTGTCGAGACTTGCGGTTCCTATGCCCAATCCCGGTCGGCCACTTTTGATTTTTGATTTCGACGGCACTCTCGCCAACACGATTGAGGCCGGTATCGGGATATTCAATTCAATCGCAGCCGACTACGGACTCCAGCCGGTCACGATGTCAGAGGTACGTGAACTGCGAAAGCTCAACACTCGCGCAATGCTCGATCATGTCGGCCTCTCTCGCCTCGCTGCGGTCAAGCTGGGCACCCACGTCAAGCGGATCCTGAATCGGCAGATGGATCAGGTCGAAATGTTTGATGGGATCGAGGAGACCATCCGCAATCTTCACCGGGAAGGATTCGAGATGGGAATCCTCAGCTCGAACTCGGTTGATAACGTACGGACTTTCATCAAGCGTTTCGGTCTCGGAGACTGCTTTGCCTTCATCGAGGCCGGCGTCAGCCTTTTCGGTAAATCGCATCGGCTCAACACGGTGATGCGAAAGCGCAACACCGGTACGGAGTCGGTCGCCTATGTCGGCGATGAGACCCGCGACATGGAGGCGGCTCGCGATAGCAAAATAAAATCGATCGCCGTCTGCTGGGGAGCGAACGCGCGTGAGGCGATGCTGACCGAGGGTCCTGATTACTGCGTCGAAGAAGCCGAGGAGCTGCTCGCTGCGGCGAGAGAGTTTCAGGCGTCACTGAGCCCGGTGACGTGATTTTTTTCCGCGTTTACTCCCAGACCCAGTGCTTCAGCCGGAGTCGCTCCGAAAGCTGAGCCGCATCCGCAGAGCGGATGCTGTCAATTTGAGAGAGCCGGTCAGCTATCTGAATCGCGCCGCGCCATTCCTCCGCCTCGGTCAGCAGATCAATCGCCGCAAACCCCGCTCGGAAAAGCCACTCGTTCGCCTCGATCGAGAGCGGGGCCTGAAGCAACGATGAATCTTCATTCAGCTCTCGGAAGATGCTCAAATAGCGATCGAGAGCGGCCTCATTTTCGCCCAGTGCCTCGCGGCATTGGCCTTCTCTCACGATCGCTTCGTAGCGCCATCGCCGGGACAGCTGCGGGCTCGTGATCAGCTCGGTGAAGGCTTTGGAAGCTTGTTCAAGGGTAGCGCGATCAGAGCGGTTGCGCAGGGCTTCGAGGTAGAAGGAGTGGCCGCGGTCTGCTCGGGCTGCGATCGATGCCTCATCTTCTGGATCGCTCAGGTCGATGATGTTTTGAAATTGCGAGCGAGCTTCCGCGAAGCGATCGAGCGAGATCAGCAAGTGCCCGAGCTCAAACCGCGCAAAAATTCCGAATCCGTCGGACGCCTCGGCATAGGTCTCCCAGCGCGGGACGGTCTCGGGGCTGGCAGGTGCTGCCTTGAGCGCGAAAAACTGAGCCGCATCGGCAAAGGGTGCGTCGGGGTATTCCCGCGCGATTTCTTCGAAGAGCTCCCCGGCGACGAGTCGGTGGCCCAGCTCTTCGTGGGCTGAGGCGAGTAGCATCGCCACGCTCGGGCGAAAGCTGGAGCCGGGCCAATCTTCGAGAAAGGAGGTAGAGCGTTCGACCACCTCGCTCAATTTGCCATCGATTTGCTCGACCCAAATCGAGACGAGGTCCCGTCGCTCCGCCTGGCTCACGGTGAGAGGCTCGTCGCGCAACTTTTCACAAAGGACACGAGCCGATTGAGGCCGAGCCGGCACCTGGTTGAGATAAAGCTGGGCCAACTCAATGCGGGCTTCGACTGCGGCGGGATGCTCGGGGTGATCCCGGATCAGGCGATCGAGAGCATCGATCGCGCGCGCTTCGTTTGAATCACCTGCTCGGATCGCTTCGATGAAGTCCAGATCGATCAGTAGCGGTGAGTTCGGTGCCGATCGCTGCAGAGTGCCGCGAATCGTGCCGTATTGCTCGTCCTGCCCTTCGCCCAGTGCTACCAATGCCTGATTAAATAGCTGGATGCGTCGCGCTTCGCCATCGAGCCCTTCTGCGAGGGACTTCAGCGTGCTGGCCGCTTCCGCGAAACGTCCCTCCTCGTAATTGGCGAGGGCTCGGGCAAAGCTGGCTGCCTGGGGTGAATCTCTGTCGACGAGCTCCAGATCATCTTGAACAGAGGGCGGCGTGTCTTCCGAAAACCGGACCGGGGGACCAACCTCGCCAAACTCGATCAATCGCTCCAGTCGCGACATTTCCGCGGAATCAATGGTCGGCTGCGTGCCTGCCCATTCCAGCATCTGGCGGGCGAAGTCCGGCCGGTTTGCGGCAATCGCGAGGCGAGTCAGGGCAAATGCCTCCTCCGGGTTGGTCGGCGTGGTTTCTTCGATTCCCGCAAACGCTTCATCCACTTTTCCGGCGCGAGCCAGTGCGATCGACCGGTTAAAAAGCGCCCAGCGATTCTCCGGGCGCAGCAGGAGCAGATTGGTGCAGGCGGTGATCGCTTCGGTGAATCGCTCCTCGGTCAGATAGATCACCGCGATCCAGTGCAGCTCGCTCGGACCCGGCTGGATCGGCAGATTTTGATCGAGCCACTGAGCGGCGAGACTGTGTTGGCCGTCACGGACCCAGGCTTCGAGAAGTCTCGTCCGGACAAGACTCAACTCGTTCGCACCCGCCTCGGAAGCGATCAGGCTATCCCAGGCTGACGCGAGCTGGCTCGCCGCGGTTTCGAATCTTTCATCAACCAGGGCTCTCGATCCCAGTCGAAAGGAAGTCAGGTCGGCGAGACTCTCCTGCGCCCCGAGAGGCCGGGGAAGAATGGTCGCCAGCACCAGGATTCCAAGCGCAGCACGACAAGCGACGCCGAGCAAGCGTTGCCGGGGCGACGCTGT
Organism: Verrucomicrobiota bacterium; assembly: GCA_039033935.1. Lineage (GTDB taxonomy): Bacteria > Verrucomicrobiota > Verrucomicrobiia > Verrucomicrobiales > DEV007 > Arctic95D-9. The sequence continues at coordinate 1,585 of JBCCBR010000118.1, read as the reverse complement.
CATCCGGCCCGACTTTCGCGGACGTAAGCGGCGATGCGTTCTTCATCGCCTTCGAGACTGTAGACCGCACGCAGAAAATCAGCCGGGGCAATATTGTGGCGACTCAAGAATGCGCGATCGCCTCCACAGCCATACATGATGTCAGGGTCGAGCTCGCCGCGCAGCTTTCCCTTTGCCTTGGCAATGATGCGGGGCAACCAGGCAACTCCTTCGAGCCTCGCATCTCTCGCTGGCAGATCTTCAGGTCGGACGACGTCGCTTGATTTCTCTCCATCCATCTCGTGATGGAGGTAGTCGCGCCGGACACTCGCGATCATCACTGCAGTGGTGAGAGAGGGCTCGCCGCCATCTCCGAGGTCCTCGACAAAGTCGAAGAATTCTCGTTTCTGGTATCCGATCGAATCGAGAAACTCGAGATCAGCTTCGGTGTAATAGTTCTCAAAATCGATGTCGCCAGCCATGTAGCGGGCGAGGCAGCGATTGAAGAGCTCGACGAAGGTGGTGTCCCAGGAATAGTTTTTCATAAAAGGGGTGTCAGACGCGAGTCGGCGGAATTATTTGCTCAACTCGAGCATACGCATGATTGGCGCCTTGGCATCCTCGCGAGTGCTTTCGTCGAGGATCACCTCCGGGCTGAGATCGCGGAGACAAGTGTAGAGCTTCTCGAGTGTGTTCATCTTCATGAAATGGCACTCGGCACAGCCACAGTTGTCAGTCGGGCCCGGGATCAGGTTTTTGTGCGGCACTTCCTTCTGGAGGCGGTGCAGCATCCCCACCTCGGTCACTACGATGATGTCGTCGGCCGGAGCATCCCGGCAAAAGTCGATCATCTTTTCAGTTGAGCAGACTTCGTCGGCGAGCAGGCGCACCGCGGTGACGCACTCGGGGTGAGCCACCACCATCGCGTCGGGGTGCTCATCTTTGACTCGCTGAATACTTTCGCGAGTAAATTCGACGTGGATGTAACAGGCTCCGTTCCAAAAATCCATTTCTCGGCCGGTCTGCTGAGAGACCCACGCCCCCAGATTCTGATCGGGAGCAAACAGGATCGGGCGGTCTTTCGGCGCCGCTTCGACGATCTTGATCGCATTTCCGCTGGTGCAGATCACGTCCGAAAGGGCCTTCACTGCCGCCGAGCGGTTGATGTAGGTGATGACGTAGTAGTTCTTTTCTTCGTTCTCTTTCAGAAAAGCCTCCAGCTCGTCGGCGGGGCACGATTGCTCGAGCGAACATCCCGCCCCGGCGTCGGGTAAGACCACGGTTTTCTCCGGGTTCACAATCTTGGCTGTTTCGGCCATGAAATGGACGCCGCAGAAAGCGATCACATCGGCGTCGGTCTCCTGAGCCCGGAAAGCGAGTCCGAGGGAGTCGCCAACATAGTCGCCGAGATCTTGAATATCCGGCGTCTGATAATTGTGGACCAGAATGACCGCGTTGCGCTCTTCCTTGAGCCGCATGATGTCGTCGCGGATGTCTGTCGAGGCGAGTAGAGTGCTCATGTTGGTGGGTTTTCGCGTTTTTGCTGATGGCCGAGCCAATTTGAATCTCAGACTCAAGAGGGTTTGGTCGGTGACCTAACCCTATT
>JBCCBR010000117.1:0-8850 GCA_039033935.1 Verrucomicrobiota bacterium | reverse complement strand
GTTTTCAGCAAGCAATCGGTCCAGCCTACAGACAATCGAATCCGACGCTCTCTCAATCGAGCAAATCGTCAGCAACTTGATCGACAACGCGATCAAATATGCCGCTCCCGACTCGAGTCCCCCGGTCGTCGAGTTGACCATTTCCCAGAATCAATCAGAGACATCGATCTCAGTTCGCGACTATGGCCCGGGACTGACCAAAAAGCAGCTCGCGCGCCTCTTCGAGCCTTTCTCCAAAGCGGCCTCCGAGGCAGCTACCTCCGCTCCCGGGATAGGCCTAGGATTGGCGCTCTGCAAAAGGCTTGCCCGGAGCATAAACGGGGACATCCGACACGAAAGTCCTGCTGGCAGGGGAGCCCGGTTTGTGCTGAGCCTCAGAAAGATGTCGTGAGCCGCCGCCAGTTGTGGTCCCTCTAAATTCTCATCGAACCGCAATTGGCTTTTCATCGGAGGCTTTATCACTAGGTTGATCAGGTTTTTCGCTCAGTCATTGATGTGCCGATTTTTGATAGCTGTTGTCTCGGCCGTCTTCTTAGCCCCAGTCGAGGCAGAAGAGGTACGCGTGATCGAATCCGCTGCCGGTGGATTTCAGCTTTTCGTCGATGGTGCCCCCTTTCCAATCAAGGGAGCAGGAGGCGATGGTGATAAACGTCTCCTCGCCGAAATGGGTGGTAATACCTTTCGAACCTGGAGAATCGATCAGGATACCGAAAGACTCCTCGATGAGGCAAATGCCCTCGGGCTAAAAGTGACACTCGGATTCTGGCTCGGGCACGAACGGCATGGATTTGAATATGACGATTTCGAGCAGGTGGCTGATGAGATCGAGAACTTTCGAGAAGCGGTGACCCGTTTTCGCAATCACCCTGCCTTGCTGATGTGGGCGATCGGCAATGAAATGGAAGGGTTTGATGAGGGAGGAAATCCTGCCATCTGGATGCTGATCGAGCACCTCGCCCGCATCGCCAAGGAGCTCGACCCACTGCATCCTGTCATGACTGTCACCGCTGAGATCGGAGGCGACCGAATCGAAGCGATCAATCGTTTTTGCCCCAGTGTCGATATTCATGGAATCAATTCCTATGGAGGCATCAGCGATCTCGGCGAAAGGTATCGCGCCGCCGGAGGGGTGAAGCCATATGTCGTGACCGAGTTTGGACCTCCCGGCAGCTGGGAATCCAAGCCGGGGAAGTGGAACAGGCCCGATGAATTGACGAGCACCGAAAAAGCGACGCACTATCTACAGGCTCACCAAGCGATCGAAAAAGACCCGCTTTGCCTCGGAGGCTACGCCTTTCTCTGGGGAGCGAAGCAGGAAGCATCCGCCACCTGGTTTGGGATGCTGCTTCAGACCGGCGAAAGACTGGCTGCAGTTGATGCCTTATCTCAGGTTTGGACCGGGGCACCCCCGGCTAATCGATGTCCGGTGATCGCGGAAATCAAAAGCCCTGCGGCGCATCGCGAACTGAAACAAGGCGAAAGAATCACCGTCAGCCTCGAGTGCTCGGATCCTGAAGACGACCCACTCAACGTAACTTGGCAGCTAACGGAAGATTGGGATGAGATCGCCGAAGGTGGAGACTTCCGCGCAACGCCTCCAAGTTTTCCGGGTGCTTTGATCGAGAGCACCAGCAATCAGGCAATATTTCGAATGCCTCGGAATGGCGGCCACTATCGAGCCTACGCTGACGTCATCGACGGCCAGGGCGGGGCCGCCACCGCGAGCCTGTCGCTAAAAGTTGAAGGCAAATACGATCCCGGCCCGAGCAGCAGGATCGATCTGCCCCTCACCATTGCAGGGGGAGATCCCCTCGCCGACCAGGCCTATGCGGCGAGTGGCTGGATGGGCGACACCCAGAAAATCGTGCTCACCCCTGACTCCCGCGAGGACCCAAAAATCGGACCGACCTGCCTCAAGTTCGAATTCACTAAACCCGCGGGCTGGGGAGGTATCGCCTGGCAGAGCCCTGCCGGTGATTGGGGCGATCGCCCGGGCGGCTTTGATCTGAGCGGAGCGGCAACGCTCTCTTTCTGGGCACGAGGCCAGCACGGAGGCGAAGTCGCCGAGTTCGGTATCGGGATCATCGAAGACGACAAACCCTTTCCAGATTCGGCTCGGATTGGCAAAGAATTCACGCTCGGTTCCGAATGGGCTCACTACCGAATCGACCTCACTCGGCAAGATCTCACTCGGATCAAGTCTGGCTTCTACATCGTCGTAAAAGCGACTGGGCTACCATTCGAGTTTTTCGTTGATGAGGTGGTCGTGGAGTGAGAGAGCCTAGATCTCAGCAGTATTGATCATCCAGCTCCCAGAGGGCAGCCCACTGCCATAAACTGAGGCATGAGCTACGGTGATACCGGAACGATGGTCGAAAGTGTTCGAAACCAGCTCACTCGGTAAAGCAAGAAACAGGGCAGGGAAACCCAGATCATGTGCTTTCTGGAGAGCTTCCCGGATCAACCTAGTCAGGGAATGAAAAGAGGAAAATTCAATCCCACCAAGATGGGCCGAGATCATTTCACTACCATTGTCTTGCCATAGTCGCTTCCCCTTTCGGGTATCCGTCAGCGTGCCCGATGCGCCTGCGACCGAGACTAGCATTGGTGAGATCTGGGAACTCAAGGCGAGGTCGCCTGGTGTCGGGCGATGGTAACTGGCATCAGGTAGCAATTCGGATTCACCGAGTTCAGGAAAGATCGCTGTCGTTTCAATGCGGAGAATAGCAAGGCTGCAGAGTTCTGAGAATTTGGGAATCCCCAGCCTGCCCGTGTATCGGTCGGCAGGGAGTGATCCTCTCATCACCACTGAAAATGCGGATTGATATCCGTCATTCAGGGCATCTTTTAGCGTAGTGAGCGCGAGTCGTCCCAGCACGATCCCGCTCCGGCAATTTGCCACCACTTTGGCGTCGCAGAGGTAGGCCGCAGAAACGAGACCTCCATCCGAGAGCCTGATTTTGCGTCGAATCAAGACGAGTGTGCCCAGAACCCTTCCCTCTTTTTCCGCTATGTAGATCGAGGCTTCTCCAATGCTGCGGAAAAATCGAGAGTAGTCTGCTCCGTGAGAGATCGAAAATGAGCTATCTTGCCCAAGTGGGTAAATGAACTCCTTTTCAAACTCGGATAAAGCACTCGCGAATCCCGAAGGTGGAGGATCGGTCAGACGAGTGATTTTCATGAGCGGAGGCCGATCAGAATCTCCGGGTAAAAAAAGCTGCGATCCGCAAGTTGGAAGCTGCGTCCCGCTTTCAGGTCCCATCGCAGGTAGGGAGCCAAAGCTGGAATTTCGAGACTCGAATTCAATTGCCGAATCATGAGTCGGCCTTCCGATGTGAGACAGCGGTGCGCCTCAGCCAGGATTTCGCTGGCTTCACTCGGCGAAAGCCAATCAAGAATGTTCGAGAGATGGAGAAAGTCGATTGACGCTTCTTCCGATTGCTGAAGAGCCGCGAGCATCGTGGACCGGAGGTATTCCGGCTCTGCTCGAATCGGTCCACTGATCGAAAACCAGTCGTAGGGCTGCGATTCAGGAAATCTCCCGAAAAGCATCTGCCAGATCCACGGATTATCTGCCGGCGGGAATCTCGAACATATGTTGCAAAGTTGGCGAGTGAAATGGTCTGAGAAAGGTCTCCGCGGATTCTGGGTAGCACCTTCACCGAAAAGCGTGATCAGATTGTCAAGCCGCAGCACCTCAGCGAATGTGGATCCAATCGAGCGAGGTGGGTTGGTCGGCTCCTGACAGCTGAGAAAAGACTCTATCTCTTCGGCATATGGCTGGAGCCGGCGCTGGATTTCCGCGAATGCCGCCTCGTATCGGCCACAATAATCGGGACCGACTCGCGCGATATAATCAAGATCTCCCAGCACATCCTCGGCGAGCTGCAGCTTTTCAAAGATTGTAGACCACTCTTTCGCCCGATCTTCTGAAGGCATCTCCCGGTGACCGAGGAGTTCAAATTTCTGCTCTAGAGAATGGCCCTCTGCGAGATGGAACCGGCACTTTGTCAGGGCAAGTTGGGCCGGGTTCATATCGACCAAAACGAGACGCCGGAGAGGTAGCCGCGAGAGGCAGACTGCCGTCTCACCGCCCGAAGCGATCATCATCACACTTGCACCCTCGGGCAGAGACCGGACGACTTCGAGATCGAGCCGAGGATCTTCCCGGACCTGAGAAAATGCGACCGGTAGGGAAGCGGCATCGATCGCCCATGCATCGGGATCCATTTGAATGCTCAGATGAAATCGCGGTAGAGCCGGTCAAAGATATATCGACCAAATCGAAATCCCTGCTCAACATCAGACGGGTTGCCAGCGGCCGCCTCCGCGACCTCGAAAAGCTCGGCAGCATGTCGTTTATCGATCTCAGCGTGCAGGCTGTAATGGACGAGGTCTTCCGACTTCACCCAACCAAACTCGACAACTCGTTCTCCGATAAACGCGCTGATATCGGCAAAAGCGAACTCGATCATTCCAAGCGCAGCAAGAGCGAAGCGAACAGATTCAGCACTGCAGGCGCCGAGCAGGGCGAGATTAAAGGATTGCACGGAAGGCTGCGGAGAAGCAGCAGCAAGCCTCGCCGCATCAACCCCGAGCGTTTCAAGGAATCTTGTCATGGTACGATCGTGAGCAAGATGGGCGCGGAACCCCGCCGCCGGATTGTCTTCATCGAGGCCATGCTCTTCCGAGAGGTTATGCACCAGCACATTGCGGCCCGCTGAATCAGGAATCCGGGCAACGAGCGCAGCAAGGTGCCTCGCGAAAAATCTGACGGCATAGAAAAACTGAATCTACGATTCTGCGAATCGATCTTTGTCCAGGTCACCTTTCCTAAGGACGTCGAAGTAGCGATTTGCCTGGATCGGATCAGAATCGAGTATTCGGATCGCCAACGCTTCTGTCTCAGTCTCCTCGGCGATTGCTATCATTGAACTATTATGAACAGGATGCTCTCAAACGAAAAGGCAATTCAATCGCCAGCCTCGTTCAGGAACCATTGATTTGCTCGGCTCCCGTCAATTTCACAAACGCTCTTGGAGACTCAGCCCTATCACATGGTTGACCCAACCCTGTTATGCCAAAGACTCAACCCTATTAGGTCTGGCATCTAACCCTCTTCAATGTCCTCCAGCGGAGGATCCACCAGCCTCCGTTTGCCTCTCCACCAGTTGTTAAACATCCGCTCGGCGGCGGCGAGCTGCTCCTCACTGAGGCTCGGCGCCATCGCATCGATGTGGGACCGGATCACCGCCTTTTCGTTGAGAATGTATTCCTTGCGAAGCTGGTAGCGCTCATCAAATAGAGCGAGGATCGCGGGCCTCAGCTCGGCTTCTTCCTCTTCGCTGAGCTGCAGTTGGCGACTGATGTGCCCGACCACAAAATCGCGTGAATCATCTTCTTTCCAACCCTCCGAAAGCGGCATCAACCAGACAAGCAGCACCAAGAGACCCAGCATCCCGGTCACGAAGCCAATCGAAAAGACCACAAGGATTCCGCAGCCGGCTTTCAGTTGGGTCTTCTTGGGCATTCGCAGAGATTTGAGGGGTAAAGGCAGGTCAAAATGCGACCGGAAGATACTCGGCTGACTGAGTCACCAATTGAGCGACTCCCGAAGGCAGCGAAGCCCCATGGGTCAGTAGCAAAAAAGCACCCACTGCTATCAAGACCGGTAACCAGCCAAAACTAAATCGCCACGACCAGGCGCCGATTGACTCAATCAAAGAGGCGCCCCGCTTTTCCTCAGCGAGCCGGCTCCGTAATCGAGTCGCAAAGCCGAGATCACGGGCCTCTCCAAACGGCGCGTGTTGGCGCGCTGCCGCAATCGTGTTTTCCAACGAATCGGAGCTTTCGCCGGTGGTTCGTGTGTCTGGTGTTTTCATCGTTCGAGATTCAATTCTTCAAATGCGATTCGCATTTTCTTGCGCGCGCGATGGGCGCGGACTTTGACGTTGGATTCGCTCCAGCCAGTCAGCTTTGCGGTTTCGCGGACGCCTCGTTCTTCGAGGTCCAGTAAAGTGATGAGGACGCGGTCTTTCGGGTCCAGCTCGGCGAGGAGCTGTTCGCAGAGTTCCCAAGCATCACGTCGCTCGGCGAAGCGCGAATCAGTTGGATCTGCAGGGTCGGGCCGGTCCGGATGTTCCGCCACCTCGGTCTCGCGGCGGCGGCGATGTTTTCTCAAAAAATCGTAGCAGCCCCGCACTGCGACTCGCATCAGCCAATGCTCGAATGGCGCATCACTGCGATAGGAACCGAGGCCCCTCCAGATTTTGATAGTGAGATCCTGGACCAGATCCTCCAGCTCAGGCCGCGACCGCGCGTAACGCGAGGCAGTTGCCCACAAGCGGCCGTGATAGTGCTCTGCCAGAGTCACGAATGCATCCTCATCGCCTCGCTGAGCGCGATCGATCCAGGCAGCCTCGTCCGGCAACGCTTCTGAAACGGGGCCGGGATCAGGCGAAGATGTCATCACTTCCACGACGGGGTGACGTCGATGGGGTTCAAGGTAGAACATGGTTCGGCGCGACGCGTCTATGAGATCGAGACGGTGATGAAGGTCGGTCCGTTACACAGCGACTGCAATGATTTACGGCCTTGCGTTGCGCGGCAATGCTTGTTTCCCTGACCGATCATGAAAACCCTCTTCAAATCTGTCGCCGTCCTCTGCGGTCTTTTCTCGGTGAGTAGTCTCTCGGCTCACGATGCCGCAGGTGAGATGGCCGCTGCAGCAGAAGACTTCCTGAAATCTCTCAGCGAAGAGCAGCGCGAGCTGGCGACTTTCTCCCTGAACGACGCGGAGCGCGAGAACTGGCATTATGTCCCGAAGCCATTTGAAGGCGAAAAAATGAGGCGAGGGGTCACTTTGAAGTCACTCGAGCCCGCGCAACGACATCTCGCCTACGGGCTCCTCAGCACTGGCCTGAGTCATCAAGGATACCTCAAAGCTATCCAGATCATGAGCCTCGAACAAATCCTCTGGGAGATGGAGCAGGATCCGAAACGAGATACCGAGATGTATTATCTGACGATTTTTGGAGAACCCGGAGCGACTGCCTGGGGTTGGCGATTCGAGGGCCACCACCTCTCCCTCAACTTTACCATCAAAGAGGGTCACGTCGTGTCGTCGACGCCGAGCTTCTACGCAACGAATCCAGCCAAAGTGCCTGAAGGTCCACGACAGGGTCTCAGAGTGTTAGCCGGGGAAGAGGACCAGGCGAGGGCTTTGGTCAAATCGCTCGACGAGCAGCAAGCCGCAAAAGGGATCTTTGAGAAAAAAGCTCCGCGAGAGATTCTCACTGCCGCAGAATCGCGAGTCGATGCTCTCGGCGACGAAGGAATTAAATACGCTGATCTGAATGAGGCACAGCAAGATCAACTCATCGGCTTGATCGAAACCTACCTTCGCCGTGCCCGGCACGAAGTCGCTGACGATGAACTGGCAGCAATCCACGAAGCAGGCCTCGATTCGATCCGTTTTGCGTGGGCAGGCGGCACTGAGCCGGGAGAGCCGCACTATTACCGGGTGCAGGGTGAGACCTTTCTCCTCGAATACGCCAACACTCAAAATGGGGCCAACCACGTCCATGCGGTGTGGCGGGAGTTTGATGGTGACTTCGGTCGCGATCTTCTCGGTGAGCATTACGCAAAGCACCACGCCGAGTAAATTTGGGTTCACTCATCTGTCGAAGACCAACCACTGAGAACGCATGTCGCAACGTCTCAAGGCCGATCTCGATGTCGATATGGCACGGCTCCGACGAATGCTGGAGAAGGCGGTCGGGAAAGGTGGTGCGAACCCAGATCGCGAGTTCCTCGATCGTCTCGCTCGACAGGAACGCCACCGCATCCTTGACCTGGCCTGCGGGGCCTGCAATGAGGCTAATACCCTGACCGACTTCCTCAGTGATCTCAGCGAAGCGGGTTCGGAGAAGCGAGTCGAGCTCACCGGAATCGACGTGCGGGCTCGTGAAATCGCCGATGCGTCTCGGCGCTTCCAGACTTCGTCAGTCGCTGGCCGAGACATGCGCGAGTTTGAGTTCCTCAACGGCGACGCAACCCAGCTCGATCAACATCGCGAATTGGGAGACGACTTTGACCTCGTCTTCCTCCGCCATCAAAATTTCTGGAATGGCGAGCGGACCTGGGAGGAAATTTTCGACCACGCCTTGACCCGACTTGGCGATGATGGCCGACTCGTCATCACCAGCTACTTTGACCGCGAGCACCAGCTCGCGCTCGAAGCGATCGAGCGACTCGGCGGCGAGCTGATCAGCACGGAGGCGAATCCTGAGTCTCGCAGTCTTCCCACCTCCGGCAAATCAGTCGATCGACACCTCGCGATTTTTCGGAAGAAATTGGGGTGAGGCTAGTGTGCTGAGCGATAAGAGCGTTGAAGAATTCGCGAGTCATTTTTTTACAAATCAAGTCGCGAGGAGTGAGCGAAGCTAGGCTTCGTGATCAACGAGTAACGCAGAGTTGGGAAAAAAAGGCTGCGAAATCGCAAATCACCACGAGCGGAGCGAGCTCATTTAAAAATCCTTTGAACTTCTTTCTTTAACGAACTTAGCGTGAGGCACACTAGAGGCTTTCGTAGATCTGGTCGAAGCTCAGCTCGAGATCGATCGATTCGAGCAAAACTGACTCGGGCGGCACTAAGACCCGGTCAGCCCAATCGCGAGAGCGCTGATAGAGCCAGGCTTTAGGCGCTTCGCTCTCTGGATCGATGATGAGATACTCCTCGAGGCTGTCGACCTGCTGGTAGACGAAACGTTTCTCAAATTGATCACGCTTCCAGTCGCTCTGCACCTCGACGATCAAGCGCGGCTCGGTCTTGTAAATCGGGTTTGTATC
>JBCCBR010000116.1:0-8859 GCA_039033935.1 Verrucomicrobiota bacterium | reverse complement strand
TCGGACTCGGTGTGAAGGTGTGAAGGTGTGAAGGTGTGAAGGTGTGAAGGTGTGAAGGTGTGAAGGTGCGGTTTGGAGAACGGAGAACGGAGAACGGAGGAAGTGCACTGGACTCGGCCCCGTTTTTGCAAACGCGGCTACGAAACGAGAGCGACCAGTTTGACCACGTTTTGGCAAACGCGGCTCCGATCGATGATCGAAAACCGCAGCTTGCGAGAGTCCTGAAATGGGCGAAAATGCGCGCTTCACTTTTTGATGAGCGAGGCATTCCAGCAGCAGATTGATAAGGCCGCCGTGTTGCTTGAGGCACTGCCATACCTGCAGGAATTCCGGGGCTCGACTTTTCTGGTCAAAGTGGGTGGCAGTGCGATGGACGATCCTGAGCTGGTCCGACTGCTCTTGCGCGATGTGGTCTTCATGGAAGTCGCGGGAATCAATCCGGTCTTAGTCCATGGTGGAGGCAAGGCGATCTCCGCAGCCATGGCAGATGCAGGCCTTGAGCCTGAGTGGGTTGGCGGTCTCAGGGTGACGACCGACGAGGCCATGGAAATCGTTGAGCGTGTCTTGAGCCGACAGATCAATCCGGGACTGGTCGAGGGGCTGGAGACTTTCGGGGCGAAGGCTCTCGGTGTGGCCGGAAATGAACTCTTTGTCGGTGAGCGCCTCAATAGCTGGTCGGAGCAGGAGCAGCGGGAGATTTCCCTCGGTCGGGTCGGACAGGTGGTTGGGTTCGAACTTTCGAAGGTTTATGCGGCACTGAGTTCAGAGACTATCCCAGTGGTTTCGCCAGTGGCGTCCGAGGTCGATTCGAAATTGCCTCTCAATGTGAACGCCGACCTCGCGGCTAGTGCGCTTGCCGCGGAGCTCAAGGCTGCCAAGCTGATTTACTTGAGCGACGTGCGGGGCCTGCTCGAAGATCCGAGCGATGATGACAGCTTGATCGAAACGGTCACTTCAGGTGAGGTCGATCATCTCATCGAATCGGGTGTGATTGGCGGAGGGATGATCCCGAAGATCCAATCGTCGGTCGCCGCTATCAAGGCCGGGGTTGGGAAAGTTCACCTGATCGATGGGCGGGTTTCGCATTCGGTCTTATTGGAAATTTTCACCAATCGCGGCATTGGCACCGAAATCGTGGCATGACGACTGAGGAACTCACCGAAAAATATGTGCTCGGCAACTACGGGCGTTTCCCGATCGCTTTCGAGCGCGGTCAGGGCAGCTACATTGAGGACGAGACGGGACGACGCTACCTCGATTTTGCGACCGGTATTGCGGTCTGCGCGCTGGGGCATTGCCCGGATGTAATGCAGAAAGCCCTCTCTGAACAAGGTGGGACATTAATCCACTGTTCCAATCTTTATCAGATCCGTTCGCAGGCGGAGCTCGCGCGGTTCGTGGTCGAGACGATGCTGGAGCGACCAGGCAAAGTCTTCTTCTGCAACAGTGGGGCTGAGGCGAACGATGCTCTCGTCAAACTCGCCCGTAAGCTGGCCTGGGATCGGGAAGGGGAGGGCACCGCGAGGCGCGATATCATCACCTGCCGAAATTCATTTCATGGCCGGACGCTCGGCGGTATCGCGGCAACGGGGCAGGAAAAGGTCAAGATCGGTTTCGACCCGCTGCTTCCCGGATTCCTCCATGTGCCGTTTAATGACGTCGAGACGCTGCGCGAAGCTTGCTCGGAAAGAACCGCCGCGATTCTGTTCGAGCCAGTTCAGGGTGAGGGGGGGATTAATCCGGCAACGCCTGAATTCATGGCTGCGGCGGCCCAGCTTCGCGATGAGCATGGCCTGCTGCTGATGTACGATGAAGTGCAATGTGGGTCCGGTCGGACGGGAGATTGGTGTGGATGGCGAACGATTCTTGAGGGGACTGGTATCGAAGCAGAACCCGATGCAGTGAGCTGGGCAAAGGGCTTCGGAGGTGGTTTTCCGATTGGGTCGATTTGGGTGAGTGACGAAGTGGCGTCGGCGATGGGTCCGGGCACCCACGGCTCCACCTTTGGGGGCACTCCGCTGGCATCGGCGGTCTCCCTCGCTCTGCTCAATGAAATTGAAAAGTCCGGTGCGCTCGAAAACGTAAGGCGGCAAAGCAATCGGATTCGGACCGCGGTCTCGGATTGGACCTTTCCGCAAGTCAAAGGGCTGCGTGGAGTTGGTTTGATGTTAGGCTTTCAACTCGATCCGAACGGCTTTGCTGAGGCTAAGCAGACGCCGGCTCTGCAAGTCGTCAAAGCAGCGATGGAGGCTGGGCTGCTCACGGTCCCGGCCGGCGAGACAGTAGTGCGGTGGCTGCCTCCGCTCAACGTCAGCGATAGCGAAGTCGACGAAGGGCTGCGGCTGTTTGCTGATGTGATTCAATCTTTCAACTGATCTGACCCATGAAACACTTGCTCGGAATCGAAGATCTCGACGCGACCGCAATCGAAAAGCTGATCGACGACGCGACGCGTCTCAAGGCGATGCGGGGAGTTGGCCAGGAGCGCCCACTCGATGGGCAGACCTGGGCTTTGATTTTCACCAAATCATCAACCCGGACTCGGGTCAGCTTCGAAGTCGGTCTCCATGAGCTCGGGGCCAATGCGATGTTCCTGAATGCAAATGACATCCAGCTCGGTCGCGGTGAGCCGATCAAAGACACCGCCCGCGTGCTTGGCCGGATGGTGCACGGAGCGATCATCCGGACCTTTGATCAGCAGGACGTGGTCGACTTTGCCAACTTTGGCGGTATCCCCACGATCAACGCTCTGACGGATGAGGAGCATCCCTGCCAGATTATCGCCGATTTGCTGACCATTCGCGAAAGACTTGGCGGGTGGAATGGCAAGAAGATCGTCTTTCTCGGCGATGGTGACTGCAACATGGGTCGCTCGTGGGCATGGGCGGCGAAGCGATTGGGCTTTGAACTCGTGATTGCCGCACCGGAGGAGTTCCAGCCAGCCGATGCATTCATGTCCCGGCTCGGTGAAGCTCCGGTCGAAGTGACAGACGACCCGGTAGCAGCGGCGACGGGCGCCGATGTTCTTTACACCGACACGTGGGTCAGCATGGGGAAGGAAGATGAGGCTGCCGACCGGCTCGCAACGCTTGCTCCGTTCCAGCTCAACGAGTCGCTTGTCGCGCTCGCCAAGCCGAACGCGATCGTCCAACATTGCCTCCCCGCTTATCGGGACAAGGAGATCACCGAATCACTCCTCGAAGAACGAGACGATGAGATTTTCCAACAGGCAGAGAACCGACTGCATGCGCAAAAGGCGATCCTGTGTGCGTTGGCTAAGGGGTGACCGAATCACTCACTTGGAGGCATAGATTTCAGTCGGAAACGTCGCTGCGTCTTCGCCTGCGTGAAGCCGGTCAATCAGCGGAGTCATCGGATCGCCGATCATTCCAACGTGAGCGTTGATCTGGCCGTGATCGAGAATATGCGTGTTGATCGCCCGGGAGGCGATGCCGGCTTCTCTCATTTTCGACGCGAAAGCGGGCGCGAAGACATCGAGCATCATTCGATCATTGCTGTAGAACAGGATCGTTGGCGGAATGCCTTTACCGGACTCGACGTGGTGGAAGGGAGAAGCATCGAGATGAGTTTCCGGATCGGTGCCAAAAGCATTGTGGTAAAGAGCAGTCATGCCTCGTCCACCCGAGGCTTCGAGGAGCCCTGGCACGTTGATCGCGGCGGTGTCGAGGATGGTGTTGGAGCGAAGGATGGAAAGCTCTTTATCGACCACCCCGAGAAGGCGCTCGTTTGTCCCGACGATCGCGGCGAGGTGTCCGCCGGCGGAGTGCCCCATTAAATGGATTTGGCCGGGATCACCTCCGTAGCCAGCGATGTGATCATGAATCCAACCGAGGGCACGGGCACAGTCTTCGGCATGAGTGGGATGTTTCACGCCCTCTTGACTAGGACCCTCGCCATCGGGCGAAAGTCGGTAGTTGATCGAGACGAAGAGATACCCTTTGGCGAGGAAGTGAGATCTTTTGTGGCCGATAATAGTTGGGCTTGCCTTGTCCCCTTTTCTCCAACCACCGCCGTGAATCATGACGAGGACGGGAGCCTCGCTCTCGCCGAGCAACTCAGGGACGTAAATATCGAGGCTAAGCAGGTTCGGATCGACGCCTTCGACTTCGTGATAGGCTATGTCAGTGTGAGAGGTATGAGGCGGGATCGGCGGTACCTCAAGACCAGGAGGTTCGGGCATGCGGCGGGGGTCGTCCTCGCGCATCGGTCGGGCCGGTTGCGAGATTTCGCTGCGCTCGATGCTTCCATTGCCGTCGCGGTCGAATCGCTGAAAAAGCTCAGGGCGGGGCAATTCCCCTGCGTCGACAAGGCCGTCTCGATTTCGGTCAAGCTGATCGAAGCGTTCGAGCAGACTCTGAGCATTGAGCAGAGTGGGGGCGATAGCAGCGAGAAAAACGAGACGTGCAATCATCCTCTCTGAAACTCCGCCGACTGTCGAAGGTCTCGCTTGTCTGAGCGTTCCTGCTGATCCAACCTTTCGATTGATGGGTTTAGGTAGGGAACTGCGTCCCCGCAGGTCTGATCGGGTGCAACTCGCGAGGGTGCGAGTCCCGTGGTTTTCGAAAATGGAGGCGATCACCGAAATGGGCGGCGGACGATCGAGGACGATCATCCCTACCTTTTAGCGGTAGGGAACTGCGTCCCCGCAGGTCCGATTGGGTGCTGCTCGCGAGAGTGCGAGTCCCTTCCGTTTGCCCGGTTGAAGAGCGATTCATTATCCGAAAGGGGACGATTATCCCCAGCATCGCAGAGTTCACGATCTGGTATTTCCTGAAATCAAGGTCGAAAAAGCCTTGCAGGTGTTATGAGTATGTTGTAACACCAAATAAGGTAAATGCTTCCCTTTTCGATTCATCTCAGCGACGGGACTCCGGTTTCTGACCAGATTCTGCTGGCAGTCAAGCGAGCCCTGCTCATGGGGCAGCTGCGACCGGGGGATTTGTTCCCCAGTGTGCGAACGCTGAGTCAGGAGCTGACGATCAGCCCTTCAACGGCTCACAAGGTGGTCGCGCAGCTCAAGGATGCAGGCTGGCTCAACTCACGTCCTGGAATTGGGATGGTGGTGACCGAGCCCGATCAGCCGGAGATCGGGGATCGGCTGGAGCAGATCACGCCACTCGGTCGTGAGCTCCTTCGCGAAGCGGACCGACTCAATCTCACGCTCGATCAAGTCATCGAACACCTCAAAAGCTTATGATCACGATCACAGACCTCAGAAAAACCTTTCGCCGGACCGAGGCGGTCGCCGGTCTCAACCTCGAAGTGCCGCAGGGAAAGGTAACGGCCTTTCTTGGACCGAATGGTGCCGGGAAAAGCACCACCATCAAATGTCTGCTCAATCTCCACCGTCCCAGCTCGGGCTCGATCAATGTCTTCGGCGTCGACTCGCGCCAGCTCGGCCCTGCCAGTTTTACCGAGATCGGCTATGTGTCGGAAAACATGAAGCTGCCGCTCTGGATGACGGTGGATCAATTCTTCAACTATTGCCGCCCGCTTTATCCAAACTGGGATGGAGACTTCGAGAAAAAGTTGCTCGACCAATTTGATCTCCCGTCAAAAACAAAGCTCAAGGATCTCTCGCGCGGAATGCGGATGAAGGCGGCGCTGCTCAGCAGTCTCGCCTACCGCCCGAAACTGGTTGTGCTCGACGAACCTTTCAGCGGGCTTGATCCCCTCGTGCGGGATGAGTTTATCCGAGGCCTGCTCGAACTGACTGAGGAAGAGGGCTGGACGGTCTTCATCTCTTCGCATGATATCGAGGAAGTGCAGCGACTGGCCGACCGCATCGCGATCATCAATCGTGGTCAACTCGCGCTCGATGAGACGAGGGAAAGTCTCCAGAGCCGCTTTCGAAATGTGGAGGTGGTCCTGCCCGAGGGGTCAAATTTGCCTGCCGATATCCCAGCCGAGTGGCTTCACGCCGAGATGGCAGGCCGGACTGTGCGGTTTGCTGACAGTCAGTTCGAGAGCGACGCGAAACTGGCGTCGAGTCTCGGTGAGCACCTCCCTGCCGCCGCGGCACCTCAGATTCACCCGATGAGTCTGAGGGAGATCTTCGTCGCGCTGGCAAGGGCGTATCGGCTTGAGGGGAATTAATTGCGAAATCCACGCCGATCTGTCATGAAACTGGTTCTCCACCAATTCGCGAAAGAGTTTCGCTACCTGCGTTTCCGCTGGTTCATCTGGCTGGCTGCGCTGCTCTTCGAGATGGCCATCAATCTGGAGTGGCTGATGCCGATTCAGGCGGGTGTGGAGTCACCGGGCTGGATTCCATTCCTGCCTGCGATCCTGTTGTTGATCGGCGCTTCGCTGCTGCTGAGCTGTCCTGAGGATCGTCCGGGCAGTGATGAGAGCTTCATCGGGACTCGTCCGATTGCGCAGGGCAGCTACTGGGTGTCGCGAGTGCTGATTTGGTTGTTGTTAATCGTAATCCCGGCTGTCGTTCAGGTGGGATTGTATCTCGGGATCTCAGGTCGTCCGCCTGCGGATGTGCTGCGGGGAATGGGAGAGCGATTTGTGGTTGTGGCAGGCTATACCGGCTGGTTGATACCGACGCTGGCACTCTGGCGGGTGAAAGAGCTTTGGAAAGTAGCGATCGTGATCGGGGTGACGTGGTTCTTCGGGTCGGCGATTCTTGGTCTGCTCTTCCATCTACTTAACCCTTTCAGTTACGTTCAACACCAATCACTATCACTTGTCGGTATCGGCGTCTTTGCCCTCTTGAGCACTGTCGTGGTCTGGCGGCATCTCACGCGCGGCTACTCGCTGCGATTTCGACTCGTCTGCTCGGCGATCGCCTGCATCGCTGGGTTGGCGACGACCCGGTTCGTCTCTTATCAGAATCATAACACCCCTCCTACGGCATACGACCCGGCTCTCGTCGAGCGACTCGCCGAGACCACGACATTCGATTTCGACCTCGCCGAGGCAAAATTCGAGGGGAAAGAGAAAAGCTATGGACCGCTGCTGAGAGGACAAGAGCAGGTCGCTATCGACAAACCCGGTGTCCATGTCGCGATGGTTCCGCGCAAGACTGTTTTTGAGCAGGATGGCGAGACGAGACTGATGGATGATCTCAGTGACGAGCAGGTTGCGAGGAGAGCGTTTACGCGGATTTACGACCGGGAGGTCAACCGAGGCAACCGTGCGCTGGCGAGCTTTTTCCCACCTCGGACCTTTCTCCGTAATCGGGATCGCGGCATGCCGCGATGGACCAGGGACCTCCAGGCGCTCACCGAACTGGTGATGTTCCCGGAGCAGCCGCCCCGCTTTGATGAGCCGCTCAGCTTCAAGACCGACTTCGATGTCGAATGGTATCAGCGAGACCTCGCGATCGAGATCCCGATCGAGGAAGGTGCCGTCGGCGAATGCGAAGAAGTCCGCTGGGAGATTCTCAAAGTCGAGCGGGGTGCGGGTCCCGATCCCGGTATTCTGACCGTTCACCTCCGCGAAGAGTCCCGCACGCATTGGGATGCACAGCATGAGCATGCCACTCTGCTGCATCTGCCCGATCTCGGCGTCGTGCGACTCGATCCGGATCAGAATGTGGGCGGCAGCGTCCGGGCGACGGAGACAGGCTGGCGGCATCGAAAAGTGGAACTCAGCTGGAGCTACATTCTTAAACACAAAGATGGCGTCGATACCGGGGTCGATCTCGTGCAGGCTCGGCTCATCCTCCTGCGAAGTCGCTTTCTCGGGCAGAGCTCGGTCACCTGGGCTTCGCCGGAGGTCACCCTTTCGGATCTCCCATCAAACTTCTTCAATGAGCTGCAGTGGTATTCGAACGATCGTCTCCATGCGCGGAGGACCGCCCCTGCTTTTCGAGAGCGTCTGGAAACGCTCACCGCTCCGAACCCCGAGAGCAGCGAGGCGGAGGCGAGGCGCTACGCCTACGATCTGTTTCGGGCAGCGGCGGTGACCCGGGCGGTCTACGTCCGGCCGACTCATTCTGATATCCGCGAGGCCTTTGCACCGCTCGGCCAGCATCAGCTCCCACTGATGCTGGAGCTGCGCACGCACAACTGGCCGGGCTGGAGCAACCGTCCTCCCAACAGTCTGCTGGCCGAGTATGTCACCGATCAGCAGAAAGACGTGCTCGTATCGAGGGCGACGGAAAATTCTATGACGGCGAGTCTCGTGCTCGAGAAAGGCTGGTCGGAGGATGCGAAACGCCATCGGGATGAACTCATCGCCGCTCCCGCTATCTCGGAGGCTGCCCAGACCCTGCTACTCGACTGGATCGACGATCCGGAGGTCGCGGCACGGTTGATGGAGGCGGCTCCGCACGACTGGTATGGATCGATAATTCGGGCGCTGGATGATCGCCCCGAGACACGCTCCGACATCGAAGCCCTCGTGCTTAAGGAGTTTGACGAAGCTCTCATGCTGCAAGGCGCATCCTGGACGACCAAGTGGTTCGAGCGAGCCGCCAATGTCGGATCAGCCGAGGCACTCGAGCTCTGTATGAAGTGGCTCATGCTCCGCGAGGATGACACCGAGGGCTACTACCACATCGCTCCCCGACCCGCTCTGCTCAATGCCGATGGGAGCGACTACTGGCGAAACGACCCGATGCCTCCGCACGAGCGTCAGGCCTTTTGGCGCGGTCTCGGGCTGAGTGATTTCGAATACGTCCCCGAGAAAAGAGCCTGGAGGTTTTTGCAGCCATGAAAACGACCCCTTTCAGCAAACGACTGATTCTTCAGCTTCAGTCCGAGTGGCGCTATCAGTGGGGCCTCGTCCTGCTCTGGATCCTATTTCTCGCTCTCGACTTTCTCGAGCAGCAGGAGGGGCTGTTCTCGGCGTGGATTGGCATTCTCCGGTTCGATAGCTGGGTCG
>JBCCBR010000115.1:0-8879 GCA_039033935.1 Verrucomicrobiota bacterium | reverse complement strand
TTTAACGGCTCGGTGTTCGGAGATTGGCTCAGTGTGGATACGCCGCCGACGAAGGACAAAGGACAAAGGATTCAAGACTCAGGACACTGAACCTGACCACGTTTTTGCAAACGCGGCTACGAACCAAGAACCTCGCCGGACCCAGCATCTACCATCCAACATCGACCACCCAACACCCAAACTCCCCTGAATGTCTCAGCGCTGGACGATTGAGCGGGCTTTGTCCGAAGCCCCTCCCGGATTTCATCCTCTGGCGGGCTGTGATCGGAAGAACTTCCGGGCGCACTTCGACGCCCACGAAGGGGACGACGGGTTTTCTGAGCGGACTGCAAAGCAACGCCGCAGCAGCAAAGTCGCGGTGATGTTACGGCAGCCCTTCACAAAAATGGAGAGGCTGTTTTTCGATCGAAAAGTCAGCCGCTACGAGCTGCCACACCCGCCGACTTTTTTGATCGGTCATTGGCGTAGCGGGACGACCCATCTCCACAATCTGCTTTACGCGTCGGATCAGTTTGCCTCGATCGATTTCGGTCAGACTGCGATGCCTCACAATCTCCTCAACCCGACTCGCTTTATTGGCAGAGCGGCCATGTCATCGGTCATTCCAAAGGATCGGGGGATGGACAACGTCGCGATGGGGATCCGGGAGCCACAGGAAGAGGAGATGGCGCTGGGCAATCTCAATCCGATCTCCTACTACAATGTTTTCTACTACCCTCAGGAGATGCGGCGCGAATTTGATCGGTCAATCTTCATGGATGGGACTACTGAAGAGGAGCAAAACGCTTTTGAAGCATCTTACGTAAAATTGCTGCGCAAGCTCTCTATTTCAGGGAAAGACCGACCGCTCCTCCTCAAAAACCCCGCGTCCACTGCCAGAATCGAGCAACTCGACCGGCTTTTTCCGGGTGCCCGCTTTATCCACATCGTGCGAAACCCGTTCGAGGTGTTCCTCTCGATGCTGAATCATTATCCACGGCTGTTCAACGCTTTCGCCTGGCAGAAATTCGACAACGTCGATCTCGAGGAAATGGTCTTCTACAAATATGGCCGGATGATGCGCGCTTACCTCCAGCAGCGGGAGCAGCTCGGCGACCGACTCATCGAAACCAGCTACGAGAATATAGTCGCAGACCCGATCAGGGAAATCGGGCGGCTCTATGAGCACTTCAGCTTCGGAGAGAAGGATCGCGGTCTAAGAGCCATATCCGCCTACGCTGGCACCCTGAAAGGCTATAAGCGCAATCGATATCAGATAAGGCGGGCTCAGGCCGAGCGCATACGCGATGAATGGGGCTTCGCGCTCGATGAGTGGGGATACAGCCCGGACGAGTCAATCGAGCTAGTGGATTGAACTGGCCAGTGGATCAACGCGGGTATTTCGGATTCCGATTTTGCGTTTTGTATCCATGCGTGCGCACCGATGACCTGTTCGTGAAACGTGACAATAGAGACGTCAAAGTCGGAACCCGAAACACTCGCAAAACGAGCTGAATAGGTGCATACTTTCCTCTGATGACGGCACTTCTCAAAGGATCTCCTTACATCACCGTTGAGGAATACCTCGAAGGCGAAGAGTTCAGCGAAATCCGCCACGAATACTACGACGGGGCGGTGACCGCGATGGCCGGTGGGACATCGCGACACAATGCTGCGACCGGGTATTTTTTCCGAAAAATCGCTGACAAACTGCAAGGCGGCCCCTGCCAGGTCTTTATGTCGGATTTCAAAGTGCGGACGCCGTTCGTCCGTTCGGAACTATTCTACTATCCTGACGTGTTTGTCGCCTGCGAGCCCGATGATAATCACCGACTTTATCGGAATTCGCCAAAATTCTGGCTCGAGGTGATGTCAAATGCAGAGGACCCAGGGAGTAAGGATCGGGTCGAAAAGTATCTCGTCGCCCGACGCATGCCCTCGATGGAGGAGTATGTGCTGGTATCGCCCGATCCGAAAAAGCCGGAAGTGTCCGTGTTTCGCCGCGACAGCGACTGGGAACCGCCCGAGGTCGTCCGCGAGGGGGAAGTCACGTTAACCTCCATCGACGTGACCGTCTCGATCGACGAACTCTACGAATCTCTCGCGCAAATCGAGATGACAGGGTAGACAGTCCCTTGCCCCTACAAGTAGAGTCCTTACAGCGCATGCGGCGAAACGGCTTGATGATCGGAAGATAAACCACCGTTTGACATCTCGCTCAAGCCTCGTAAACTCCGCGCTCCGCAAATCCCTTTTCAGATCATGGCTGTTCCCAAGCGTCGTACTTCGAAAATGAAAAAGCGCCTCCGTCGAAGCGGTCAACGCTGGCGCGCTCAAAAGCTGAACGTTTGTCCCGAGTGCGGCAGTGCGGCTCAGTCTCACACCGCCTGTCCTAGCTGCGGTTATTACAAAGGGCGGCAAGTCCTTGCGATCGACGAATTCTAGAGGTCCGCATAGCGGTTTCGGCATGCACAAAAACCACTCGTCAGCGGGTGGTTTTTTTATGCCCATCGAGCCCGTTCACGGTTGCGCCAAGGGTGGGTCTCCGGTAGATAAAGCCGACTTTTTTTCATGAAGCTTGCGCTAGATGCCATGGGGGGCGATTTCGCACCCGGAGCCACCGTCGAAGGGGTCGCGCTCGCTCTTAAAGACTTTGGCAGAGATCTGGATTGTCTCTACCTCGTGGGCGATGAATCGTCAGTCCGGTCAGAGATGGATCGAATCGCGCTTTCGGATCCGAAAATCGAGTTGGTCCACGCCTCGGAGGTCGTGACGATGCACGATTCGGCGGTCAAATCCGTCCGCCAGAAAAAGGACTCATCGATCAGTCGCGCTCTCGATCTCGTCAAAAAAGGCGAAGCCGATGGGGCGATCAGTGCTGGTAACACCGGTGCGATGGTCGCTGCTTCAACCATTAAACTTCGCACCCTTGAGGGGGTTGAGAGAGCTGGCATAGCGTCGCCTGTGCCAAACGATCATGGCCTCTGCAATCTGCTCGATGCCGGAGCCAACGTCGAGGCAAAGCCGAAGCACCTGCTCGGGTATGCCATCATGGGGAGCGTCTACTCCTCCTTCGTTCAGGGGAAGGAAAATCCGAGAATTG
The DNA here is from genome assembly GCA_039033935.1 of Verrucomicrobiota bacterium. Lineage (GTDB taxonomy): Bacteria > Verrucomicrobiota > Verrucomicrobiia > Verrucomicrobiales > DEV007 > Arctic95D-9. Next base: position 5,797 of record JBCCBR010000115.1, on the reverse strand, counting down.
GACTCCTTTCCGTGGGCGAGGAAGATTCCAAAGGCACCGACCTTACCCGAGAGACATTTGCTCTCCTCAAAGAAGCGCCGATCAATTTCATCGGCAACGTGGAGGGCTACGATCTCTTCCAGGGTCCTGTCGATGTCATCGTCTGCGACGGCTTCACCGGAAACGTGATGCTGAAAACCGCGGAGGGGACGGTCCGTGCAGTATTCAGCTGGCTGAAGCAGGATCTGACAGCATCTCCGATCACAAAACTGGGCGCCTGGATCGCGAAAAAGGGGTTCTCCGCGTGCAAAGATCGCGGTAATCCCGAACACGTCGGTGGCAGTCCCCTACTCGGCGTGAAGGGCTCTTGCATTATCGCGCATGGCGGGAGCACCCCGCGTGCCATCAGCAACGCGATCCGGGCGGGTTGCGAATCGGTCAAAAGTGGAGTTAATCCCCATATCGAGGAAGAAATTGCTCGCTGCAGCGACCTCATGGCGTGAAACTCAACTTTTCCGAAATTTTTCCACTGTATGGAATCCGAACTCTCGACTGCGGCACCAACCGACGTTCGCATAGCCGGTACTGGCAGTTACCTGCCGGAGCGGATCATGACCAACGCAGATCTCGAGGCCACAGTCGACACTTCTGACGAGTGGATCACAAGTCGGACTGGGATTCGGGCTCGCCGCATTGCAAAGGATGGGGAGAACACAAGTCACCTCGCCGCGAACGCAGCGAGACAGGCGCTCGATCAGGCAGATCTCGATCCAGCCGATGTCGAGCTGATCATTGTCGCGACGATCACTCCAGATACGCTGACCCCAGCGACGGCCTGCTACGTGCAGCAGCACATCGGGGCTCTGCGGGCTGTCGCCTTCGATGTTTCGGCAGCCTGTTCGGGTTTTCTCTACGCTCTCGAAATCGCTCGTCACAGCGTCGGAGCCGGTGCGTTTAAAAATGCGGTTATTATTGGTGCCGAGAAGCTCAGTGCTTTCGTCGACTGGACCGATCGCAACACCTGCGTCCTCTTTGGGGATGGTGCTGGCGCTGCCGTCATTCTCCCGTCGACCAATGGCGGCGGACGCATTCTTTCGTGCAGCCTCGGTACCGATGGCGCCCAGGCCGAGCTGCTCAACATCCCCGGTGGTGGCTCGGCTTGCCCCATCACCCTCGATTCCGCTCCCACCGTGCTTCCCTACCTGGCGATGCAGGGGCGCGAAGTTTTCAAGCATGCAGTCAATGCGATGAAGCGAGCCAGCATTGATGCGATCGACGCAGCTGGTCTGAGCTCTCGCGACATCAAATTACTGATCCCCCACCAAGCGAATCTCCGGATCATCGATGCGATCGTGGAGCGTCTTGAGATTGACCGAGAGGATGTCTTTATCAACCTGGACCGCTATGGCAATACCTCGGCTGCTGCGGTTGCGATTGCTCTCGACGAGGCCCACCGCGAAGAGCGAGTCAAGCGAGGCGACAAAATCCTACTGGTTGCTTTTGGAGCGGGTCTCACTTGGGCCAGCGCAGTGATTGAGTGGTGAAGTTGAAACAACTGGCGGCGTCTGCACCGCTTTACCGGAGAGCGGTAGTCGCTGATTGGCATGACGGCACAAGCCCCCCTCTTTTTGGCTGAGGCGACTTTTTCATTCGCTTACCCTCTGGCATTTCTGCTCTTCCTGCTCCTGCCAGTCTTGGCGATCCTTCGCTCACGGTCTGGAAATCAGGGTGCGATTCAGTTTTCTTCTCTGCACATCTTGCGTCGCCTCGGTCATCGAACCCGGGCGCGCGCGGGTGGTTTTCGACTCTCGCTCTGGTTTCTGACCTTCGGTCTTCTCATCACTGCTCTGGCGCGGCCTCAGTGGGTCAACCGCTCCGAGCAAATCACGGAGAGCGGGATCGAGCTGATTATCGCGATCGATGTCTCTCGATCGATGCAGGTGGAAGACTTCACCATCGATGGAGCCCGGGTCAATCGACTCCAGGCCGCCAAAAAAGTGACCCGCGATTTCATCAACGGCCGCACCACGGATCGCATCGGCCTGCTTGCCTTTGCGGGACGCCCCTATCTCGCCAGTCCGCTCACGCTATCGAAAGAGTGGCTCCAGGGCACCCAGGGGCTCGGGCGCGTCCGCATCGGACTGGTTGAGGACGGGACAGCGATCGGATCAGCCGTTGCCGCGGCCGCGAAACGCCTCGACCGGCGTCCGTCGAAAAGCAAAGTCGTCGTCCTCCTCACCGATGGGGTCAACAATGCCGGCCAGCTGAACCCGGTCGAAGCCGCCAAGCTCGCGAAAACCCTCGGCATCCGGGTCTACACCATTGCGGTCGGCACCTATGGCAACTACGTAGTGCAGACCCCGATCGGCCCCCAACGCCTCACCCAGGAGTTTGACGAAAAGACGCTTCAGGAAATCGCGCGAATCGCAGAGGGCGAGTATTTCCGAGCGCAGGACACTCGCAGCCTCGAAAAGATCTTCTCGGCGATTGACCTAATGGAGAAGACCGAAATCAAACGCCGCACTCTCGTCGAGACCGAAGAGCTCTTCAGCGGCTTCGCGATTGGCGCACTCCTTTTCGGGTTGCTATGCGCGATCGGTGACGAGACATTTTGGAGACGTTATCCATGACCGAATTCAGCTTCCTCAATCCAGCCTGGCTCTGGGGCATCCTCGTGGTGCCGATGCTTGTGCTGCTGAGAAGTTGGGGGCACTGGGAAATGATGCGTCGTCGCCCCGCTCTGGTCGCTCCACGCCTCGCACCGCGCCTTATTCGCGGTGGTAGTCAGACGATACGTTGGATGGTGACGCTGTTTCTCGCGATCGGATTTTCAGGGTTGTTTGTTTCGCTGGCGCGCCCGGTGCTCGGCTTCGAGGAAATCGAGACGGAATCTGAGGCCCGAAACCTGATCCTAGCGATCGACACCTCCCGCAGCATGTTGGCAACCGATCTCCAGCCTAACCGAATCTCCCGAGCGAAACTCGCAGCGCAGGATATCGTCCGATCGCTCCCGGATGATCGCATCGGCATCCTCGCCTTTGCCGGGAGCTCTTTTTTACAGGCCCCCCTCACCATCGATCACGAAGCAGTTATTGAAGCTCTCGCTCAGCTCGATACCGAGATCATTCCGCGTGGAGGAACGAACCTGACCGCTGCCGTCGAACTCGCGATCGATAGTTTTGAAGAGGCGGAAATCGGTAATGGTGCGCTGGTGATTTTCTCTGATGGAGAAGCTCTCGAGGGCCAAGACCAGGTCGAGCGGATCAGGAAAAATGCTCAAGACACTGGTCTCACCATTATCACGGTGGGAGTTGGGACGGCGAGCGGTTCGATCATCCCACTACTTGATCAGCGCGGCGCCCCAATCCCTGGGAAATTTGTCGAAAACGAAAATGGCGAAGTGGTGCGCTCTCGTCTTGAGGACTCCGCTCTGCAGGCCCTCGCCAGCGAGGCCAGTGCCTACATCCACCTCGGCGGTCGGGTATCACTGACCCAGGTGGTCTCTGAGATCCAAAGCCGCCTCGAGACGACGCGGGAAGAAGCCGAAGCAAGGCTCAGACCGATCGAGCGATTTCCCTGGCCACTTAGCTTCGGCCTCGTAGCACTGCTTTTCGCTTATCTGTTGCCAACCCTGGTGGGGCGCTTTTCGCAAGCTTCGAGCGCTAGCAGCTCGGCCTCTCCTGCGCCAATGGCGCTTGGGCTGCTGACGCTCTCTCTGGTAGTAAGTCCCCTCCGGGCCGAAGTGAGCGAGGAGCAGGCCTATGATTGGTTTAGTCAAGGCAACTACCGTCAGGCCGCTAAGGCCTTCGAGAGTCTCGTTGGTGAAGATTTTTCGGAGAAAGCAAAAGCCGAATGGCAGCTTGGGCTTGGGGCTTCTGCTTACCGGCTGGGAGATTTTGAGAAAGCGACCGAAGCCTACGGAGCCGCTCTGCTCGCAGATCGAAAGTCATTCCGCGCCAGTGCCCACTACAATCTGGGCAACACTCTCTTCCGCCGAGGCGAAGCCTCGCTCGATCGAGGACCAAATCCAGATTCACTGCAAGCACTCCAAGGCACAGGAGAAGAAGTCGACCAAGTCATCGGACAGTGGGAAAATGCGATCGAGCATTTCGAAGCCGCCCTCGAACTTCCCGTTTCGGAGACGATCCACCGGCAAGCGGAGCACAATATCGAAGTGATCAAAAGACGCATCGAAGACCTCCGAAATCAGCAGGAGCAAGAGCAACAGGAGCGCGACGAGCAAGAGCAGGAGGAGAATCAGGAGCAAGAGCAAAACCAGGAGCAGGAGGAAGACGGCGACGAAGGCGAAGACTCTGCCGATCCTGAGGAGGGCGAGGAAGAGCAGGAGTCAGAAGATGGAGAGACTGATAATGAGTCGGATGAGTCATCTCAAGGCGAGTCGGACACCGAGCAGGACGAGAACCAGACTGATCCACAAGACGAAGAAAACCCAGAGAGCGGAGAAGAAGATCGCGAGGGCGACTCATCTGAAGAGCAGGACTCGGATCAAGGCGACAACTCCGAGACAGACCCTACTGATCAAGACGATCAGCAACTCGGAGATTCACCCGATCGCCCCGAACCGAGCGAGGCGGATGACGAGTCATCTGCTGATGCGGGAGATGGAGATCTCGAAGCCAACCCTGAAGGTCAGAGTCCCCAAGCGGGGACGCCGCAATCGACTCCGATGCCGGAGGAGCAAGTGAATCCCGAGACTGGATATTCCCCAAGCGAGGCTCGCGATCACCTCAACGACTATGCCGACGAAACTGTGGTGCGCCCCCTCCTCCCGCCAGCTGGTCGCGAGCGATTCAAAGATTGGTAAACTCACCGATTGTCATCACCATGCCTCAGACCCTCCAAAACTTGCTACTCTCTTTTGGCCTCGCGGCCTGGCTGGGCCTTGGCAGCAGTCTTCTCGGTCAGAGCAGCAGCAACGGGCTATCGGTTAGCACCGCGATCTCTCAGAGCACCCTCGCCCAGGGCGAAGCTGCGACGCTCCAGATTTCAATCAATGGCGCGACTGCTGAGCTTCCAGGTCGGATCGAGGCGGTCGGGCTCGATGTCATCCAAGTCAGAAACATTCCGACAAGAACGAGGATTAACGGAGTTGAGAGTTTCACTGACAGATATCTCTACCAAGTGACCGGAAACCAGCCGGGCGATTTCACTATTCCTGCGGTGTCGATCTCTGTCGGAGGCGCTACCCTCACGACCGAGCCGATTCCGATCAAGATCTATCGGACCACCGAAGAAACCTCGACGATCGATGCGACGAAGTCCGCGTTCGCGAAACTGGTCCTGTCCAAGCAGAGCTTTTACGAGGGAGAGTTGGTGCCCTTTACGCTGACCGCCTATGTGAGGGGTCGAAACGACGTCAGCGAGGTGATATCTCCGAGATTGGAGCACGAGAGCTTCGTGGTGCGCCCGTTCAAAGACGTCCGCACTGATGGAGCTCCCGTCGGTGACACCTACTACTCCTCCGCCAATTTGCCCTCGATGCTGTTTGCTCTGAAACCGGGTCAGCACAACCTCGGACCCGCCAAAGTCAGCCTCCGCATTCTGAGCAAATCGAGCCGTGGGGGCTTTGGCTTTGGTTCGCTCTTTGCCCGGACCGACATTCGTGAGCTCGTCAGCAATCCTGTCTCGGTAGAGGTCAAACCACTCCCGGCCGGAGCGCCGCGATCGTTCACGGGCGGTGTGGGAGATTTTGAAGTGAGCCACTCAGCCTCGACCGACGATGTCTTCGTCGGCGATCCCATCTCAATGACCTTTCGAGTCAGCGGTGTTGGCAATCTGCGCTCTCTCAACGAGCCGG
>JBCCBR010000114.1:0-8963 GCA_039033935.1 Verrucomicrobiota bacterium | reverse complement strand
GCTCCCTTACTCGATGCTGAAAAAGCGATGGGGTAAACCCCACCGGGGCCTTGCGATTTTCGATTTGTCGATTGGTCTAATTGTCCCGTTTGTCTTGGCTACCGCGTGTGTCGTGATTGCTTCTTCGTCTCAGTTTCATACCCAATACGACGACGTGCTAGATGCAGCAGGCCAGCCTGTCGAAAAGATGGCAAAGGCTTTCGCTGATCAAGCCGACAAGCGAGTCAGAGCGGAAGTCGGAGGCGAGGCATTTGAGGCGCTCTCGAAAGAAGAAAAAGCAGAAGCAAGGACAGCTCTTCCCGAGTCGGACCGTCAGATCGCGGCGATGTTAGCAAAACGGGACAATTTCAATCTCGCGAACGCGCTGCAGCCTCTCACCGGAGAAACAATCGCTCAAAAGGTCTTCGGAATTGGAGTTCTCGGAATGGCTATTTCGACGATCATTATACTGATGCTAATCAATGGATTTACGCTCTGCGAAATGTTTAATCAGCCAGGAAATCGGGTCCTTCATTTAATTGGAACCCTCATCGCCGGTTTGGGTGGCTTCCTCGGCCCTCTCTATTTCTGGGCGAACGCGGGTTCGAAAGCTGCACTGGCGATCCCGACTTCGGTGATCGGGGGCGCAATGATCCCCATTGCCTATTTCACATTCCTGCTCTTGATGAATTCCAAGTCCCTGCTCAAATCGGATAAGCCCGAAGGCGGTCGAGCGATCAAGTGGAATATCCTGATGGTGATATCCACGGTAATCGCGACAGCCGGATCAATATGGGTCCTGCTTGGAAAGGGCACACCCGGTTTAGTCGGAATTGCGATTCTCGCGGCTCTTTTCATCCTTGGAACGATCAGCTTTGCATCGAAGAATCGGAAAGCGCTGGACTGACGTGCCGTCACGACCGGCTATACAGTTTTACTCAAGGGACCGGAAACCTAGAGCCAAGAAATTCTATTTATGAAATTCGGAATCATTGGTGCTGGCATGATCGCCAACTTCCACGCCACTGCGATCAAGGCAATGCGTGGAGGGGAGCTGCACAGTTTCTATGGTCGGAGGCAGGACGCCGTCGACGAGCTCGTCAAAGATCACGGGGGCACGGGTTTCACCGATCTTGATGCCTTTCTCGCTGATCCTGAACTCGACGTCGTCACGATTGCAACGCCCAGCGGTGCCCATCTCGAGCCAGCCATCGCCGCCGCTCAGGCTGGCAAGCACATCATTTGTGAAAAGCCTCTCGAAGTGACTCCGGAGCGGATTGACCAGATGATCGCCGCGGCGGACGAGGCAGGGGTTACCCTCAGCGGAATTTTTAATCGGCGCTTCCATCCAGCGATGGACGCGTTCAAAACCGCGGTCGACCAGGGGCGCTTTGGTAAACTGACAATGTGTGATGCCTACGTGAAATGGTATCGCGATCAGGCCTACTATGATTCGGGGGCGTGGCGGGGAACATGGGCGCTCGACGGAGGCGGTGCGCTCATGAATCAGTCCATCCACCTGATTGATCAGCTCATTTATCTGGCCGGAGATGTCGCGGCCGTTTCTGCGAGCATGGCCTGTCTCGCCCATGACGGGATCGAAGTGGAAGACACCGCCGTAGCGATTCTCGAATTCAAAAACGGAGCGCGCGGTGTCATCCAGGGTTCGACAGCATGCTGGTCTTCGACGGGTCATCCGGCTGAAGTCCACCTCTGCGGTGATCAAGGCTCGGTCTTCCTTGCTGACGAAAAATTCAGAGTTTGGGATTTCGCTGAAGCCAGGCCGGAGGACGATCAGATCCGCACAGAACTGATGCAGGGCAGCGAGGCAAAGGGCCTCGGGGCCAATGATCCGAAGGCTATCAATGCTCTCGGGCACCAGCTCAACTTCGAGGATGTGCTCGAAGCGATCGAGGCGGGACGCCCTCCCCGGGTCGATGGTCACGAAGCTCGTCGCGCGGTCGCTTTGATTTGTGCGATTTATGAAAGTGCCCGGAACGAAGGGCAACGGGTCGAGCTCTGAGCCGGCTCGTTACCCTCTTCGTCGTCACACGATCTTATGAGCTACCAATCCGTTGTCGTCACCGGGGTCGCTGGCTTCATTGCAAGCCGGGTCGCGGGCCAGCTACTCGATCAGGGGATCAAGGTCGTCGGGATCGATAATCTCAATGACGCCTACGATAGTCGAGTCAAGGCGTGGCGCCGAGAGCAGCTCGCGGATCGCGAAGGTTTTCATTTTTATGAAGCAGACGTCGAAAATCTTTATGATCTCGAACCGCTGTTTGCGAAGCATCGAGTCGACGCGGTGTTGAACCTCGCGGCTCGGGCTGGAGTCCGCTACAGCATCGAGAATCCGCATGTGTACATGCAGTCGAATGCGCAGGGGACACTCAATTTGCTGGAGCTGATGCGTCGCCACGATTGCCAGAAATTGGTCCAGGCATCGACCTCTTCGCTCTACGCAGGACAGCCGATGCCTTTTGTTGAGACGGCGGTGGTGGATCGACCGCTTTCGCCCTATGCCGCCTCGAAAAAAGCGGCCGAGGTCCTTGCTTACACCTATCACCACCTCTATCAGATCGATGTTAGCGTGCTTCGCTACTTCACTGTTTATGGTCCGGCGGGTCGTCCCGACATGGCACCATTTCGATTCATCAAGTGGATCCACGATGGCACTCCGATGACGATCTTTGGGGATGGCTCACAAACTCGCGATTTCACTTACGTTGACGACATCGCGAGCGGGACGATCGCTGCGATGAAGCCTCTCGGCTACGAGATCTTCAATATCGGAGGAGGCAAAACCCCGGTCGTGTTGCTCGACTTCATTCGCATGATCGAGGAGCGTCTCGGCAAAAAAGCTGAGCTGGTTTTCGAAGAGATGAGCGCGTCGGAAATGATCGATACCTCGGCCGACATCACCAAAGCGAAAGAGAGGCTCGGCTGGAGCCCCCAGACCGATCTTTCCGACGGCCTGGATGCCACTGTTGCCTGGTACCTCGACAATTTGGAATGGGCTAGCCAAGTCGAGCTTTGAGAGCTTGCCAAATTTGGCGCGGCTCGTTAGGCTGGTCGGCCGAGGCGGGTGTCGTTCAATGGTAGGACGCGAGCTTCCCAAGCTTGAGATCGGGGTTCGATTCCCCGTACCCGCATTGTCTGACTTGCATTTGGCGTCCCGGGAGGCCTTCGGATTTTACGATGAAGCCAGTATTGGGAGAGTTTGGTAGACATTTGCTGGTCAGCGGTACGTCGTGGGCAAAGCTGACTGGGTTGATCCTACCCATTTGGGTCCTTACTTCCCTTTCGGGGGGTGAAGAGGTTCTCAAAGTAGGGGTTGCCCAGATCGATGTGACCCCGTCGCCGGGCTGGCGACTCGGGGGGACTTTCAAAGAGAGGATCGCGACCGGAACCCACGATCCGCTCTATGTCAGGGCGATCGTGTTCGAGCAGGCGGAGACTCGACTCGCAATTCTCGGAGCTGATGTCGGAATGGTGCCCGCCAAGCTGGGGAGGGCGGTCCGCTCCAATGCTGAGGCGCTCGATGGTTGGAAAGGCGACAACATTATCATTCATGCATCGGAGACTCATCACTCACCGGACTACTTCGGAGAGTTTCGCGATGTGTTTCACCAGCGCGCGGTCGAGCAGAATGGCTATGATCCGCAAGAACCAGAGGGGGATGGTGATTTCGAGGCTGTCTTGTTTGTGAGGATGCGGCAGGCGATCGATGCAGCGGCCGAAAATCTTCGCCCCGTCATCCACGAATACAGGGAGACCGTGGTTCCGAATCTGACCTTCAATCGCCGATTCGAGATGCGAGACGGATCGATCGGTTGGAATCCGGGGAAGCTCAATCCGGCAATTGTGGGCCCAGCCGGCCCGGTCGACGAAAGGCTCACTCTGCTTGCTTTTCGAGCTGTCGAATCCCGTGCGCCAGCTGTTTTGTTACCAGGCTTCCCCCTGCACCTCGCGATCGCCGATGGCTCTGAATATTCGGCGGACTTCCCGCACTTCCTGACTCAGCGGATCAAACGCAGCTATCGAGACACGTTTGTTCATTTTCTCCAGGCTCCTTGCTGCGAACTCAATCACATTGATGTGAGTCACGATCGACCTCAGAAGGGCATGGCCTATGCGGCCGAGGTTGGAGACCAGCTCGCGGAAGCCAGCATCGAACTTTTGAGGGATGACTCAAAATTCAGCGAGGGCGATTCACTTCCAACCCCTCTCCTCGCCGCGAAGGCACGTCGCATCAGGCTCGAGCTACAGGAAGTGATGATGGACGAATTTACGGAAGCCGAGAAACTGTGGACCGATCCGAATCGTGCTGAGTCTCCCTTTCTGGACGTGGTAAGAGCCGGGAGAATTTATGGAATCACCGAGCGCCATACTGGTGGACCGGTGTTGGTCTTGCTGCAGGCCTTTCAGTTTGATGCCGAGACCGCGCTGGTCGCGCTCCCCTCTGAAGTCTCAGTCGAAATAGGACTTGGGATTCAGGCTGCCTCGCCCTACCCGAACACGATCATCATTCAAAATTCCAACGACTGGATCGGCTACATTCCAAAACGGACAACATTCGAGCAGGGCAACTACGAAGCCGAAGTTGCGAAAATAGAACCGGGGCAAGGCGAGAAACTCGAAGCCGAGGCGATTTCGCTGCTGCACGAGCTTCGTGAATCAGCGAATTCCGAGTAGCCTTCACCGTCCGACCTGTTCGAACTGATCGGCAGCACCGAGCTGCTGGTAACTTGTCGCGAGCTGGTCGAGCCAGCTCTCATCGCCGATCCACTTCACTGAGCAGGGCGCATTCAAGAATGCGAGCCCCCGCATGCCTCCATAGCGGACTGCTCCGGGGACCATCTCGGTAGCCCAATCGCTTTCCACCGAATCGAAGTTGAGCCCGGCGGAGTCCACCGTGACTCGCTTGATTTCACCACTCAAAATCCATCCTGCTGCGAGGGCGACGGCCCCGCCGAAACCCTGGCCGCAGATCTCAATTTCCGACACGTCCCAATCCGGATGGTTTTGCACCATCCTGACCGCTGCGACGAGGTCGCGGACCCTGCGCGTCAAAACGCTGTCGTTGTAACCGTAGAAGTAGACCGACTGTCGCTGCCAACTGTCGGGGGCGAGATCGGTCTTTCCTGAATAGGTCGACGCCATTGGAAGATAATCTCCGGCGGCGTGGCCCGGGAGGTAAATGACGGCGGTGCCATTCTTATGGCTCACGTTGTCGAATGGCCCGGCCTGGATCGATACGGATTGATTCCACTGCGACGGATAGTGCATTTTCACATCGAGGGCGACGTCCTCATAGCGAATCGTGCCGCTGAAGTCGTAGCCGTCCGCAGTGGCTGTCTTTTCACCCAATTCTAATTCAGCAGCTTCAACTTCGATACTTGGCCTACGCAGGATGACCCCCCAGCCACCTGCGACGATCTTGTTGAATGACGAGCTATCGCCCGAAGCGAAACCGGCAAAGGCGCTCTCTACTTCAGCATCGGAGTGCTCCGCCCAGTCGCGGTGAAGCGCTCGCTCGTGCTCTTCACCGACCTGATAGTTTGGTGGCCTGGTTTGATTTGGCCAAACGGTCAACATCTCGCGATCAAGCCAGTCGAAGTGCTGCTCGAGAATGGGTTCTGCAAAGCCGAGATCGAAGTGTCGATTCACGAAAGCATACATCTGTGCGCGTGAGACATGATTGTAGTTGTGTTTGAAATGGGTGTTGAAGTGAGCCTCGTAGGCGGTGGGAGCTTTCAGCCTTCGGTAGAGGTCGACCAGGTCAGGGTGACCTTTGGTTTCAAATTCGATCGTCCAGTCGTCTGCTGAAGTGATGCCGAGTGGCCGCGGAGCGGTTGCAGCTGCGAGGTCGATATTTCCCTGATCGATCCGCAGCAGATGACTGTTCTCGCAGGGGCATCCACCTTGCATCGCAGTGGAGGGCATCACGCAGGGAAAGGCCGCGTCGACTCGATCGTCGATTGCCGCGAGAACCATCGTTTGCGTTCCGCCACCGCTGGCCCCGGTCACAAGGATGCGCTCGGGATCAACCGCCTCGAGGCTTTCGAGAAAGTCGAGAGCACGCACGCTATTCCAGGTCTGGAGACCGAAAAGCGTTTGCAGCCGGAGGGTCGATTCAGGGCTGGCGAATCCCCACTCGTTTTCACCAGTCATGTGCTCGCGAGGGCCACGGCGGTGGTCTGCGAACTGCACCGAATCGGCGTAGCCGATCATGTCATAGACGAAAACGATGCACCCCATCCTTGCCAGCTGAACGCAGCGGGCAAGAATCGGATTTCGAGCGGCTGTCTCAAAGCGCTCTGCGCCGATTGCGAGTTCGTTGCGGACGGCCTGCTCGCCACGATGAGTTGCCAGATCGTAGAATCTTCCATCTTTCCAGTGGCCGTGAGGGCAAAGCACGCCAGGACGATTCTGCTCACCGCGAAAGCCTTCAGGCGGGGTGAAGAGATTCCCCGTGACCCAGTGCCCTTGAAACGATTCAACCGCGACGCGGTAGATTTGAAAGCCGTCGTGGTCGGTCGGTGGTGAGATGAGCGGCTCGCTCTGCGGTCGCTTTGGCTCTGGGAGCAGGCCAGCGGAGACAAGCGTCCGGGTTCGGATTGCGCGGCGCCGTTCGCTCCAATCTTCCTCGGCGAGCTCCTTCCTGAACGGGTGGTAGTCGTGCAGTGTGACCGGCTCCCCCCGTCCCGACCCGAAGAAGCAAAGAGCGATCAGGCAGACGAGCAGGGCCTTCATCATTGAGGAGATCCAGAGAGCGTCCGTTCACCAGAGCTTAGGTGGTTCTGCTCCGGTTTTGGAGTGGGGGCGCAATGGCTTCGCCTCGACCTCTCGTCTCCAGGCGTCCAGGCTCGCTGCCATTTTTTCAACCCGCTCCGCTTCAAGCTGCTCCAGGTTGTTGTGCTCTTCGACATCGGTCGAGATCTGATAGAGCTCGTAAGCTCCATCTTCGAGGTCCTGGATCAGCTTGTATTCTCCGACCCGGATCGCGCTCGATGGGAAGCCTCCCTGATTGGAATAATGAGGGTAGTGAAAAAAGATTGGCCCGCGGTCAAACTTGGCGAAGGGATTGCGGAGTAGCTCGACCAGACTGACGCCGTCGACATGTTGCTCGGGCTTGAGTGGCAGCCCTGCCATTTCCAACATCGTGGGATAGAAATCCGTGCTCACCACAGGAATGGAGCAGCGCGTCCCCGGAGGAGTGACCCCCGGCCAGCGAATCACGACTGGTTCGCGAATTCCTCCCTCATACATCCATCCTTTGCCGCCCCGCAGCGGCAGATTCGAGGTCGGGTGACCCTCCGATGAGCAGAGCCCTCCGTTATCCGACATGAAGATGACGGCAGTGTTGCGTCTCAGATCAAGCTGATCCAGTTCGTTCAGGATTTGGCCGACCGCTTCATCGAGGCTTTCGACCATTGCTGCATAGACCGGGAGATCCTGCCGGATTCGAATTTTGCGTGGCTCCTTGATCGGGAGCACTTGTCTCTCTCCCTCCGGGTCAAAGCTCGCTTTTGTATCGGTGAGGCCGAGCCGCTCAGCTTTGCGTTTGTATTTGTCGACCACCTCCGGTGGCGCTTGGAGAGGCGTGTGCACGGAGTAGAATGAATGATAAAGCAGAAAAGGATCAGGCGTCTGCGAGATCTCCCTGAGGAATGCGACGGATTCCTCCGCGAGGCGACTGGTCAAAAATTCTCCCTCGGGTCCCGGATCGAGGTTTTCGACATTTTTCCAAGGATAGAAAAAGCTCCGCGGCAGCCCGTTGTAGCCACCCCCTTTGTTTTGATCAAATCCCTGATCCGTCGGCAGGAATCCTTCTCCGCCGAGGTGCCACTTGCCTGCAAAAAAGGTTCGGTAGCCCTGCTCCTGGAGGGCTTCGGCAATTGTCACCTCATCCAGCGGCATCCGTGTTTCCATCGTGGCCGGGGCAAACTTTCCTTCACGTCGACCCGAGAAGAAATTCGTGGTGTCGAGTCGGGCTGGGTATTTCCCCGTCATGATGCTCGCTCGGGTCGGCGAACAGACCTGGCTCGCTGCGTAGAAGTCGGTGAAGATCATCCCCGATGCGGCGAGGCGGTCGAGATTGGGGGTCTCGTAGAAACTCTCGGGATTATTAAATCCCACATCCATGAAGCCGAGATCGTCGGCGAGGAAGAAGACAAAATTCAGCTTTTCCTGTGAATGGGCCGAGCCGACGAGCAGGAATGCGAGGCCGATGAATATCGATTTCATAAAGGGTCGAGGGTGTCATGAGTGATCCCGCTTGAAAAGGATTACTCCGCCTTCGCCTTCAATGCGCCATCCTCACGGGTCTCGGGGGCAGGCCTTGCTCGGTCGTTGCAAAGTCCTCTTCGGGGCGGTAGCTTTCCCGCCTATGTCGCGAAAAGAACGCCTCGAGCGCATGATCGGTCGGACCGGAGAGGTCGCCTTTGATCTGCGTAATCTTCATTTCTCCGATTTTCAGTCCTACGATGGCTGGCGTCCTGACATCAATGTCTATCGCTACGACAACCGTATCGAGATCTGGGTCGATCTGGCCGGCGTGCAGAAGGAACAGATCAAAGTCGATGTGCTAGCCGATCAGGTCAGAATTTCGGGTGAGAGACAGCCGCCTCTTCCGACCCGCGATGCTTCGGGCCAGTGTCGGCAGGTGTTGACGATGGAGATTGAAAATGGGCGCTTCGAGCGGGTGATTTCTCTTCCGGTGCAGATCTCTCGCGAAAAAGCCCGTGCCAAGCATGAAGAAGGGTTGCTCTGGATCGTGCTGCCCCTCGCTGAGCCAGATTCTGAATCGAGCACTTCCGAGGCAACTCGCTAAGTCATTCGAAGTCATAGATTTCCCAGAGATGGAAGAATTTGAACGCATGCTGAGCGAATCTGCCGGCGAGATTATCGAACTCTCCGACAGCCAGCCAAATTCGGAATTGCCCGAGTGGCGAAAGGACATGCCCGAGGTCATCTCGGTG
>JBCCBR010000113.1:0-9015 GCA_039033935.1 Verrucomicrobiota bacterium | reverse complement strand
CCGTCGTTGAGCCAGCGAAACTGTTGTTTTTGGGGCGGCTTTCCCAGCTTCAAGCCTAATCAAATCCCGCCCGGTGAGAAATGCGGGCTAGAGCAAATACTTCGAAGCCTGCTCGACGTCTTTGTCTCCCCGTCCCGACAAATTTACGACAATGATCTGATCGCGATCCATCGTCGGGGCCACTTTTTTGACGTAGGCGAGGGCATGAGAGGTCTCGAGCGCTGGGATGATGCCCTCCACCTTTGAAAGATCCTGGAAGGCATCGAGCGCCTCGTCATCAGTCGCGTAGGTGTATTCGACCCGGCCCTGATCCTGCAGGAAGGCGTGTTCAGGGCCGACCGCAGCGTAGTCGAGCCCTGCCGAAACGGAGTGAGTCAACTCAATCTGGCCGTCATCGTCAGCCAGTAACCAGGTCTTCGTCCCTTGCAAGACTCCGAGTTTTCCGCCCTGGAAACGAGCCGCATGATCACCTTTTTTGATCCCGTGACCGCCAGCCTCGACACCGACCATGGCGACGCCTTCGTCCTCAAGGAATGGGTGGAAAAGACCGATCGCGTTGCTGCCCCCTCCAACACAGGCTACCAGAAGATCGGGGAGTCTCTCTTCGCGTTCCATCACTTGGCGGCGAGCTTCCACGCCGATGATGCGATGAAAATCTCTCACCATCATCGGGTAGGGGTGGGGGCCGAGAGCGGATCCCAGGATGTAGTGGGTCGTCCGCACATTGGTTACCCAATCGCGCAGCGCCTCGTTGACGGCTTCTTTGAGGGTTTTCTGGCCAGCCTCGACGCCGACTACATCTGAGCCGAGCAGTCGCATCCGGACGACGTTGAGGTGCTGGCGTTCCATGTCGGTTGCTCCCATGTAGACAACGCACTCCATCCCAAAACGTGCCGCGACTGTTGCGGTGGCGACGCCGTGCTGTCCGGCGCCGGTCTCTGCGATGATGCGCTTTTTCCCGAGCCGCTTCGCCAGCATGATCTGCCCGAGGGCATTGTTGATCTTGTGGGCACCCGTGTGGAGCAGATCCTCCCGCTTCAGATAAATGCGCGCGCCCCCGAGCTGCTCACTCCAGCGTTCCGCGAAATAGAGAGGTGTTTCGCGGCCAACGAACTCGGCCAGGAGTCGGTTCAATTCGAGCTGAAAAGCGGGATCTTCTTTCGCCGCGTGGTATTCGGCGGTCAGCTCATCCAGAGCGGCGACCAATGTTTCGGGAACAAAGCGCCCCCCGAAGGTCCCGAAGTGACCACCGGCATCCGGAACTGTGGGTGTCTCGAGAATCGTGCTCATGTAGTAAAAAGATTACGATGAATTAGCGGCCCCACCGAAACTAAATTCGCATTTTTCAGGGCGCAGTGCCATACTGTCGATCCAGAGGCTGTGGAGTGATGGCAGGCCAACCCCGCCAGGGCCGGAAGGCAGCAACGGTAACTTGTCCAGCATTGCCGCAGTTCTCTGGACCTTTCCTGTCCACGACGCCCACGATCTCGAAAGAGCGGTGGCTGGTTTTGGAAACGCCACAAGCCAATCGCTAGGCCGCAGCTTCCTGCTGAATCTCAAAGACCTCCCGTGCGTCGGCGATTTCTCCCCGCACCGCAGCAGCCGCGACCATGACCGGCGACATCAGAATCGTCCTCCCAATCGGGCTTCCCTGACGACCTTTGAAATTGCGATTGCTGGAGCTCGCGCAGAGTTGGTCTCCGACCAGCTTGTCGGGGTTCATCGCAAGACACATCGAGCAACCAGCCCCGCGCCACTCGAAACCAGCGTCGGTGAAGATCTTGTGGATGCCTTCCTGGCGGCAGAGGTGGTCGACCACCTCAGAACCGGGAACGGCGATCGCCTGGACGTGATCAGCAACCCGATATCCCTGCAAAAAGCGGGCTGCCTCGCGAAAGTCGGAAAGTCGACCGTTGGTGCAGCTCCCGATAAAGCAGACGTCAACACGCTTGCCCGCGATCGGTGAGCCCCCCTCGAACTTCATGTATTCGAGAGCTTCCTCAATGCTGTCGCGCTCATCGGGATCCTCAGTCGTGGCAGGGTTCGGGATGTTCTCGTTGATGAAACAACCGTGGTCTGGAGAAATGCCCCAAGTCACGGAGGGAGCAATATCTTCGGCACGAATCTCGAGGACGTCGCCATAGGTGCAGTCGGGATCGGATGCGAAGGAACGCCAACGCTCGACCGCCTGGTCCCAGGAGGCCCCCTTGGGTGCGTAGGGGCGATCTTTGAGATACTCGAAGGTCTTCTCGTCGGGATTGACGTATCCGCAGCGGGCTCCGCCTTCGATCGACATGTTGCAGACCGTCATCCGCTCTTCCATCGTGAAATTGTCGAAAACGGAGCCGCCGTATTCATAGGCGTAGCCGATTCCACCCTTGGCACCGAGCAACTTGATGATGTGGAGGGCGACGTCTTTGGCGTAGACACCTGGCCGAAGTTCCCCATCGACACTGATTCTCCGCACCTTCAGTTTCGTCATCGCCATGGTCTGGGTGGCGAGCACGTCGCGGATCTGTGTCGTGCCGATCCCGAATGCAATCGCACCGAAGGCACCATGCGTTGCGGTATGGGAGTCGCCACAGGCAATGGTTGAACCGGGTTGGGTGATTCCCTGCTCGGGCCCGACGACGTGAACGACACCCTGGCCACCACTCCCAATGTCGAAAAACTTGACCCCAAATTCCGCGCAATTCTGACGCAGCGCATTGATCATTTCCTGAGCCAGCTTGTCATCAAAAGGCTCCATCTGAGACTGGGTCGGCACGATGTGATCAACCGTGGCGAATGTACGGTGGGGAAATTTCACCTTCAGATCGAGATCCCGCAGCATGCCAAAAGCCTGAGGGCTCGTCACCTCGTGAATGAGGTGCGTGCCGATGATAAGTTGAGTCTGGCCGTTGGAGAGCTCAAGCACGGCATGGGCGTCCCAGACTTTTTCAAAGAGGCTTTTGCTCATGTGTCGTTTCTAAAAAGGGGCCGTCAGTTTAGCACAAATCCGGGTGTTCGATACCGCAATGTTACTCGGTTTAGTTTCGTCCCTGGAGATGAAAAAGGTCGCCAAAAGTCGATCGCAGGGGTGTTGAAATGTGACGTGATTGCGTCTAAATGATTAACAACAGGCTCAAGGAGCCAATCTTGAACCAAACTCCAAATTCAATCACAATGATTCAAATCGAAAAATTCTTCGCACTTTTTCTCATCGCGGGCTCTCTCGCGCTTGTCGGATGCGAAAAAACCGTCGAAGGCATGAAAGAAGATGCCGGCGAAGCAATGGAAGCCGCCAAAGAGGCGACTGCCGACGCTGCCGAGGCAACTGCTGATGCCGCCGAAGCTGCTGCAGAGAAGACCAAAGAGGCAGGCTCAGCCGTAGCCGAAGGCACCAAGAAAGCTGCCGAGGCAACTGCCGATGCTGCCGCTGGTGCTGCTGAGAAGGCTAAGGAAGCTGGAAGTGCCGTTGCGGAGGGCGCCAAGGGTGCTGCCGAAGCGACTGGCGATGCCGCTGCTGGTGCTGTCGAAGCGACCAAAGAAGCCGCTGCCGGAGCTGCTGAGGCAGCAAAAGAAACCGCTGCCGATGCCGCAGAAGCGGTTGGCGACGCCGCTGACGGCGCTGCCGAGGCAATTCGCGGTGAGGGCGAGTAGCAGTAAGCTCCCATCTGGAACAGCCTCTCGACGAGGCTACCAATTCAAAGAACCCGTCCTTCGGCGACACGCCGGGACGGGTTTTTTTGTGTCTGATTTCAGAACAGTCTTGCGACGCTTTTCAATCAACTTGCCGGAACCTCCCAAGGCCGTTAACTCTCCGATATGAAGATCCTTCTCGTTGGCCTGGGCATCGGAGTTTTTGCGGGGGTCATGGCAGGACTATGCGGGGTCGGAGGCGGAATTGTAATGGTGCCGGCCTTTGTTTTTGCCCTCGGGCTTGACCAAAAACAGGCCGTCGCGACGAGCATGGCAGTGATTGCCCCAACCGCAATCCTCGCGATGGCACGGTTCAGCGGCACCGGGCTGATCAACTGGCAGCTTTTCTGGCCCGCCGCGATTGGTGCTCTTCTTGCGGCCTGGTTCGCGACTGATTGGATGAAGCAATTCAGCAACCTGACGCTAACTCGCATCTTCGGAACCGCCTTAATCGCAGTCGGTATAATTATGGTAATTAGAAAAAACTGAGTATATTTATCGTGAGGGACGTCTAAACCGGGGCCGGGCTGGGTTGTGTGGAGCGAGTTTCGGAACCGGGAAGTTTGAAATTTCGAAGAGACCTTTCTGGTGATTGAAACGGGACGATTGATGAGAAAAGGCGGAAGAGCACCCTACCAACGCCGCCACGAGCGTGGCGTCGCTTTGGTTGTGGTGCTGGCAGTGGTCGTCCTCATGAGCGTCTTGATCTTGTCGCTCGTTTCCCTGGTTCGGCTGGAGACTCGTTCCAGCTTTGCCCACAGTGACAGTGTCGAGGTCGATGTGCTCGCCGAACTCCAGACCAATCTGGTGATCAGCCAGATCCGTGCCGCGACTGACAGCCAGGGCGGTAGTCGGACCTGGGCCTCCCAACCTGGTATGATCAGGACTTTTGGGACGCAAACTGATCCAGAGACCGGTCGAGCCGGTCTGGAGCGTGTTTACCGACTCTATTCACACCGTCACCTCGAGGAGGGGGAGAGCTTTAATGCGAGCGAGCAGGGACCACCGGCGGATTGGAATTCTCAGACCGGGCGATACGTCGACCTCAATGAACCGGTTGTGATTTCCAAAACTGGTCCGAAGCGGCTTCGCTATCCAATCCTCGATCCCGATTTGCTGGATCGTGGGATCGCTGGAATCGAAGTCGAGAGCGCCCCAGGGCGCGATGACAGTTCGCCTCTGCCGATGCCGGTGGAGTGGCTCTACGTTCTTGCTGACGGCACTCTCCTGGCTCCTCGAGCAGGATCCGACACCACAATCCGGTTTGATGGTGATCACCTCCCCTCGCGCGACAACCCCGTCGTTGGGAGAATCGCTTTCTGGGCAGACGATGAGTCATCAAAGGTGAATATCAACACGGCGAGTGAGGGCACCTTCTGGGATATGCCACGGGCCAACTCTCACTTCGATGCCGATAGCTATTCTGAGCGGCAGCCAGTGCGGAATGAATTTCAGAGGTATCCGGGTCACCCTGCGACGACCTCGCTCAGCCCGATTCTGGCTCCCTACATCGGCGAAGACCCGGCGACTTATTTTAAGCTGGCACCTTTTGTCGCCGATGGGGGTTCCTACTCTGGCGAGATGGAGGTCGACCATGAAACACCCCCGGTGAGCCTCGATTCGGATCGTCTCTATGCCTCGGTTGACGAGTATTTCTTTTCACCTGACACCGACACCAGCGGACTGCGTGCTCCGAACGCTCTTGGGCTCGATGAAGCGGCGCTTGAGGAAGTCCGGTTTCTCCTGACTGCTCACAGTCGATCGCCGGAAGTCAATTTACACGATCGCCCGCGGGTCAGTTTGTGGCCGACCCAGCACGATCCACAGGATCGGAATGCGGTGGATCGACTACTCGCTTTTTGTGCGACGACTCAAGGTATCGACGGTCGATTCCCGTATTATTTCCAGCGATTGTCGACTCACGATCTCGATTCTCCACTGGTGAATTACGGCAGTAGCCAAAGCTCGACAGCTGACATGCAAATCCTGCGCAATCAGTTGGTCTATCAATACCTGAATCGGCTTACCGATCAGTCGATTCCAGGTTTCGGGTCTGATTTTCGCGAGAAGTATCCTGAGGATAAAGGGCAGATCCTCACCAGCATGGTCGATTATTTGCGATCGGGGCTTAACACCCTGGCAATAGGATTGCCGACTGATCGTGATGCGAGGGGCTATTCCTATTCTCCGAGTCGGCGGCTCGACGAATCAACTCCCCAGGCTCTCGGAAGTGGTCAGATCATTCCTCTCAGAATTGCGGACACTCAAGGCTTTGGGCGCAGTGTTAGTGTCTCCGAGGTTTCCCTCGTAATCTACCCGACCGCAGTCGATCGCAATCGCCCTGTCCCGGAGAGAGATGCCGAGACAGGAGAGCTGGTCCATTCGTTGATTTTCGACTACCCCGGCCGTCCCAAAAATGTAGCGGCAGGCTATCGCGCGACCGAAGCAAGAGCGTTTCTGATGCTTGAGTTTTTCAGTGCCTCGCCCGGTCTGCCATCATGGAACCCGCTGGTGTCGATCAAAGTGAACGGCCTCGCAGATTTCCGTCTCGGCGGTCAGTCGCTCAACCTGGCGGACGAGGCGACACTCGACCTCCACGCCCCGATCGACTCGATTGCGGCAGCTTCCTACGTGGGCAAGGGCAACTCCAATGGGCACATGAGCCTCTACCAGCCCTTCTTCTACCTGCCGGATCCGGCCGCGCCGGTTTCGGATTCGAATCGTCCCACGCTACGATCATTTACCGATCTCCAAGACTTGTCCGATCCGGTGCGCGGCTACGTTTGGCACTCGGCCACTTCGTTTCCACTCCCACCCGACGGCGACCGAATTGAGCTCAGCGGTGAGAATCTTGAGATCAGCCTTGCCAGCCTCGTCTCTGGAGAAATCTACCAGACGATCGAGCTCGAATTTCCAGATGCGATCGTCCCGATGCCCTACGTCTGGGTTGAGTCCGGAAAAATGGCCGAGACGCCACCGGGAGCACCCTGGGATCACGAAACGTCGCTCTTGAGCCGGGCGAGCCGGGACCCCGACGAGTGGCCCAATTATCTCATCAGGCCCGGTGACGTGGTCCGCTCGGTTGAGTTCCGTAGTGATCTCGAGATGGCTGGAGAAGACCTGCCGGGCGGCGATTTGCGATTCCTCGCGGCCAGCGCAGAAGTCCCTGCGGAATGGTTCGGACCAGGTGGTGCCCCGGGGCACTACGAAGATCCGATCCGACGCTTTGCGATGGGCCTGCGGTCAGGAGATCACTGGCAATACTGGGGGCACTTTCGCACCGAGCCGCATCACCAGCATGGCAACGATGTGCTCGCGAGCGCTCCTCACGAAATCGGTGAGGGCGAAGATCGCGAGATCCATCATCCTTACTGGCGGGCCTCATCCTGGCGGACCTCTGGTTCCTTGGTGGAGGGGTTTGCCGGCTACAGCGCAACACACCTCGATATTGGTTCGTCACCGACCGGTCGGATTTACCGTGATGCCCACCCTGTGGTTGCGCGAGGGCTGAATGGGGCGAAGCGCCGAGACGGGCGACCCGGTGATTGGGATCAGGGTTACGGCAATACCGAAGACGGTGCCTTTATCAACAAACCCGACGAGAGTAATGCGACTCAGAAGTGGTGGAACTTCGGCTCGAACTACAACTCGGGTGGATATTATCGACGCGGTGCCTTTGCGGTGGATCTGGAAGGTCGCAATCATTCCCCGAATCGTCAGATTGCTTCTCCCGTGATGTTTGGCTCTCTGCCGACCGGGATTCGATCGATGCGACCATGGGAGACTCTCCTTTTCTGTCCGAATCCAGATGGCCGGACAACTCCTGCTGGTGTGGAGCCGGATCAAAATGATCACATCGGATTCAGTTTCCCGAGGGATCATCTCTGGCTTGATCTCTTCTGGATGCCAGTGACTGAGCCCTACGCGATATCCGAGCCTTTCTCTACTGCCGGAAAGGTCAATTTGAATTACGAGATTATGCCCTTTCGCTACATCAAGCGGAGGACTGGAATAGCGGCGGTGATGCACTCGATGGAAATGATGGCGGTCCCTCCGATAGCGCTGTCGAGAGAGCCGTTTGGTTGCATCAAAGGCGGCCGCGATCAGGCTTTCGAGCGGGAAGTTCGCTACGCGGTCAATCTCGACCCTGAGGACGGGACGCTTCGCGGATTTGAGGACCGGTTTGAAAGCGGTGATGTCTTCAGATCCGCTTCGGAGATCTGTGAGCTGTTTCTCGTTCCGCAACCATTGGAGGAAGCAGAGCAGCCCTACCTGGGGAATCCGAACCCAGGCTACAGTGAGATGCTTGAGTGGTGGGGAGAGAATCGAGCCACGGGCGACAATGTTCGGGAGATGCCTTACAATCATCTCTACCCGCGCCTCACGACTCAATCGAATGTCTATCAGGTCCATTATCGGGTGCAGCGGGTCAAGCATGCGCCAAGTGATGATCCGGAAGTTTGGAATGAAGAGAATGCCATCGTTCTCGCGGAAAGGCGCGGCTCAACTTTGATTGAGCGTTATATCGATCCAAATGAACCAACGATGCCCGATTTCGCGACGGCGAGCCTTGACGACGAAGAGGCGAGATTGTCTCGTTACTACCGATTCCGAGTGATTCAGAAACGTCGATTTCTGCCATGGTAAATCAGTCGAGCAGAGGCCCCGTTGTCCTGGGCGCCCAGTCGCGAGCGGGTTTCTCGCTTGCTGAGGTGATGATGGCTGCTGGTATTGTCGCAACGATCGTGGTCGCGTTACTGGCTCTTGCCGGGCAGACCCTGACCAGTTCCACTGACTCGTTTGACCGTTTCGAAACCGTTCGGGCCTATCAAGCGATATCAAGTCAGTTTCAGATGTTACCCTGGGATAGGATCGATCGATATATCACAGGGGAAGAAGGGCGCATCTATTTCGACGACGTAGGTCGAGTCGTCGACCGAGATGCCCTCGAATCTTCGATGGTCGCGAGGATACTGGACAAAGGTGGACTCGCGTTGCCAGGCGAAGGAGGGGGTGGAGCTGAATCGGACGCGCCCGATCGATCCCGTCGCGATCTTCGCCAGATCACGATCGAAGTGTCGACTCGGCCATTGATGGAGGACCCTTTTTCGGACTCTCGGCATGTCAGGCGATTCTCTCTGACACTCGTGCAACTGGATCAGGAACGCTGAGTGATGAATCGTCGCCGCACCACCCCGATGAGGGGATTCTCGATGATCGAGTTGATGATTGCGATGTCGATCCTCAGCTTTCTACTGCTGATTCTTTTTCTCGCGCTCGAACAGATTCAGTTGGTCTGGTCCCGATCGATTGATCGCATCGACCAGTATCGTG
>JBCCBR010000112.1:0-9076 GCA_039033935.1 Verrucomicrobiota bacterium | reverse complement strand
TGCGATCGTAGTCCTTGCGATCCCCCGTCTGGAGATTGATCCGGACTAATCCGTGGGATTCGGTTCCGAGCCAGAGCAGTCCGTCCCCTTCAGCGAGTAGACTTGATAGCACGCCGCCTGTCGGGAAGTCGACCTCAGCGAAAACTTCATTCGGCAGCGCGAGTTGGTCGGCTCCATCGGGCAGGAATCGCAAGCCACCGTCTGTGATCAACCAGCTATCCCCATCAGGATCAGAATCGATTGCTTTGATGTAGCGGGCTGAAGAATCGGCGAGATCTCTGATCAGCCTGAATTTGTCGCCATCAAGTCTCCTCGCGAGTCCGTTCCCATGAGTCCCGATGAGTAGTTGTCCAGTCGAAGTGGAATGAACCACGGCGATATTGTCGTGGGGGATCGTGCCTTCTGAATCCGGATCGAAGCGAAAGGTATCGAGGACTTCACTTTCGGGCTGCCATCTCATCAGCCCTGAGCCGCGCGTCGCGATCCAGATATGGCCTTCCTCGGTTTGCGTGAAAGAAGTCAGAGAATGCCCGCTGGGAATTCCGACTTCCAAAGGTGTAAAATTCTTCTCGCCAGTTTCCCATTGGGCGAGTTTCGTCGGTGTCACTAACAAGACTTCTCCGGTGGCGGTTGTCTCTAGGTGTAGAACCCGGCTGTCCTTGATTCGAAATCCGGGATCCGGGGATGCTCGGATGTGTTGGAACCAGTTCCGATCGAGAGAGAAGCGGGAGAGCCCACCGCTCTCGGTGCCGATCCAGAGTGTTCCGAAGTTGTCTTCATGCAAGGAGGTGATCTCGTCATCAGCGAGCGAATCTGCGAGGCGACGGGCGCTCCGATAGACCCGAAAATCATCGCGAGAGAATTCATATAGTCCGAGGCCATTCTGGGTGCCGACCCAGAGATCACCATTCGAATCAACCAGCATGTCCGAGACACTTTGAAAATGGTTCGATGAGTGACGTTTCGGTTCGGACTCCGATGAATGTTGTGAAAATAGCCCAAGACCATCGGTGCCGATCCACAGGGTATTCCGTGGATCCCGCACCACCGAGGTCACCGGGACTGAAAGCTCGGTCGCGATGGAGAAGGTCTCCTCTTTGGGTTCCCACACAAAAAGTTTACCCGTCTCGCTGCCGACCCAGAGCCGGCCATCATCATTCGTCGAGATAGAGCGGATCGCGCAGTCGCCGAGCTCGCCTCTAACCTCCTCAACGGTCATGCTGTCGGTGCGGACGCAGACCAGACCCAATGAGGTTCCGACCCAGAGGCGATTCCCATCTACCAGAGTCAGCGCGGTGATGCGAGAGCTCGGGAGCCGGTGGGCGGAGGGCGAGCTGGCCGAAAATCTGGATATACTGCGTCCGGCTGAGGAGTAGGCGATCAGACCATTGCTGGCGGTTCCGATCCAGAGAGGGTCCAGCTCCGACCCTCGTGTTGCGATCGCGGTGAAACTTGAAGTGGGAAGCCCTCCTGCAGTCGCGTTGTTTCCCTGGTAGGGGCGAATCTCCCATCCGTCGAATCGGTCGATTCCTCTGCTGGTTGCGATCCAAAGATAGCCTAGAAGGTCTTCCGTGATCCCCGCGACGTGATTTGATGAGAGCTGCACCTGAGTATCGGTCGAGAGTGTCTCGAAGCGGATTCGACCGCGACTCTCCTCATTGCTGAAAAGCGAAAGTGAGCCCAGCAAAAGCAGCGAAGATATCGCCGTCAGGACCAGGAACAAAGGTTTTAGCATCAGTAAATTCACAAAACTGTTGTATTTTATAATAATTATGGGATTGTTCAACTATCTTTAACCTTTTGATTGAGTCGAAAAGTTAAGTTTTTTTGAATCCATCCCCACTGTAGTTCAAACAAGCGATGCGCAGGTCGACTTCCAAATCCAAGGCGAAGATTCGCGCTCTCAGTCTGTTTGAGATGCTTGTGATTATTGCGGTGATAGGCAGTTTTGCGGCAATCGTGACGCCGATGGTTGGAAGCTACAGCGAACAGGCCAAAAAGACCGTGAGCCGGCAAAACGCAAAGCGGATTGAGCGGCTCTCGCAATCTCTCGCTGCACTCGGAGTGGCTCACGTGATCCCAGAATCGATGGGCGGTGTCGAAGCGACCGCTCGTCTTTTGCGAGAGGGAGTCATCATCCCTGAAGGCTCTCTGGCCGGGCAAAAATTCATTCTACCGGGTCTCGCGGACGAGGAGATCGAGCGTGCTTCAGAATTTCTCTACATCCGCTACGATTTTAACGAGCTGCGCTTGGTCTACTACGATGAGGACCCGGAAGATCTCAAGACGATGAAGTCTGTCCGTAGCGCCAGCG
Organism: Verrucomicrobiota bacterium; assembly: GCA_039033935.1. Classification (GTDB taxonomy): domain Bacteria; phylum Verrucomicrobiota; class Verrucomicrobiia; order Verrucomicrobiales; family DEV007; genus Arctic95D-9. The sequence continues at coordinate 6,762 of JBCCBR010000112.1, read as the reverse complement.
GCCTCTGTCTGCATTGGGTGATCTCCACCCCGATCGGGATGCGCTAGCGCGCCCCGACCAAATCAGGCGGTCGAAGTCTCGGTGATTTCTTCGACAGAGCCCTTTTCTTTGAGGGCTTCAATCACCCCGGCAATTGCCTTTTCTCTGGATTCAGCGGCACAGCGCTCGGCAAGATCAGGGATCTCCTCGGCCGGGACGGCTTCGGGGTCATGAATCTCTGTCACCTTGAAGAGATGAAATCCAAAGTGCGTCGCCACCACCGGGCTGATTTCACCCTCATCGAGTGAAAATGTAATCGCTTCTACCTCGGGCATGGTCTGGCCCTGTTTGAGGAGACCGAGATCGATTGGTCGATCGGGATCAGTATTCACCTCATCGGCTGCTTCGTTGAAGTCTCTCCCCGCGCGGATCTCTTGCCTGAGAGACTTGAGCTTGAGGTAGGCGGGTCTCGCTAGATCGTGGCTCTCGGGCTCGATGTAGATTTGAAAAATGCGGCGTTCCTCCTCAGTCTGAAATTCTCCTAGATGAGATTGGTAGTAAGCCTCGATCTCTTCTTCCGTCGGCGGTTGAGGGGCTCCGAGGTCTGCTTCGAGAAGTCGATCGACCGCGATAGAGCTTCGAATTTTTTCTCTGATCATCGGTTCATCGCCTGGATTGAAGCCAGTATTGTCCCAAAATTGTTTCTCTCCTCCGTGTTCCGAGATCAGCGCTGTGAAACGCGTTTCGACTTCCTCGTCCGTGACCCGTCCGAATCTTTCCGAGGATGCCTGCTCCATCAGCGTTCGGCTGATCACATTCTCTCGTGCGAGTGTCCAGAATTCATCATCACGATCGCAGCAGACCACCTCTCCTAGGCTCTGGTAATGCTCTTTGATCGACTCGAATTCGTCTTCGAGGACATCGTCTCCAATTGTGACGCCGTTGATGCGATAACCCATGCTCTAACTTCGGACACGCAGCGATCAGCGCAAGAGCGCAATCAACCTACTCAGCGAGCACCTCAGGTTGCGTGCTTTTGATTTTGCGGGATTGTGGCGGCGAGATGAAAGGACCGCGCCAGGCATTTCTGCTCGGAGCCGGGCTCGGAACCCGTCTTCGCCCGCTTACTGACCAGTCGCCAAAGCCGCTTGTTCCGGTGCGGAACAAGCCACTGCTGGAATACGCGATCGATCATCTGGTGAGTGCCTTTGGGTGTAGGCGGTTTCTCGTGAACACGCATCACCGTCCTGAGTGTTATCTCCATCGTTACCCCGAAAACTCGTACGGCGAGGCCAGTCTCGAATTTCGGCACGAGCCAAAGCTTCTCGATACTGCCGGGGGCCTCGATAACATCCGCGACTGGCTTCCTCCGGGGGAATCAATCGCAATCTACAACGGCGACGTTTTGAGCGATATTGCCCTACGCGAGGCATGGGAGTATCACCTCGCGAGCGCAGCGGTAGCGACCTTGCTGCTGCGATCAGGCGGCGCTGAGAAGCGAGTCGGATTTGATCCCGAGACCCAGCGGGTCGTCGATCTTCGAGGAACTCTTCGTCCTGATTGGGAAATACAGTGCCAGTTTACCGGGATCTACTTTGTGGCACCTGAGTTCCTCGATTATTTGGTTCCTGGGAAAATCGAGTCGGTCGTTTTTCCTTTACTGCGAGCGATCGAGGCTGGCGCGGTGGTCAGCGGTTTCGTTGAGGACGACGGCGTTTGGGATGATCTCGGGAACCCGAAGACTTTCCTCTCAGCTCACCAGCATTTCGTTAAAGGATTCCCTAGATACGGCTCACAGCACTGTGCGCTCGCGATTGACCCATCGGCAAAAATTGGCCAAGACGCGATTATCGATGAGGTAAGCGCGATCGGCGCGGGGTGTGAAATAGGGGACCGTGTCCACATCGAGCAGTCGGTGATTTGGCCCGGGGCGGTTGTAGCTCCGGGTTTAAGAGTGACCCAGGCCATCGTGCTGGGCGATCAGATCGTGACTGAAGACCTCGAAGGGGGCATCCAAGGGAATTCACTCAGCTCAACGGAGTAGCTTTCCGTTCGATGAAAGAAGCGAATCGAGAGGCTTGCTCTTGATCTTGATCTTTGTTATTTGGTATTCCGCCGGATTCTTTGTCGGCGCAAAATCTTGGACAAGAGAAGTTGAGCGAAGGTTTGGAAAAAATCGATATCCCACGGCGCACGGTTTACCGGCTTTCGCTCTACCAACGTTGTCTGCAGCGTTTTCTGGAAGAGGGACGTGAGACCGTGTCGTCGGAAGACCTCGCCCACGCTGCTGGGGTCAAGCCAACTCAGTTGCGCAAAGATCTGGGTTATGTGGGGCAAGTCGGCACTCGTGGCCTTGGCTACTCGGTGTTAACGCTCTCGCAGGCGATCGCCGGGATTATGGGGTCGACTTCGCTCATGCCCGTGATTCTCGTCGGGGTAGGCAATCTAGGCTCGGCACTGCTGCGCTACGGTGGATTCCGGCGAGAGGGATTCGAGATCATCGCTGCATTCGACGCCGATGTCGCTGGGATCAAAGCGAGCCAGGAGGAGGTCGGTATTCCGATGCATGATGCCGCAGACCTGGAGCACTACGTCCGGGACCACGATGTCAGCATGGCAATCGTGGCGGTGCCGGAGGCGGCAGGTCAGGTCGTCGCAGACGTGTTGGTTGCGGGCGGGGTAAAGGCAATCCTCAACTTTTCTCCAGCCGTTCTCAATGTGCCAAACGAAGTCTATGTCAATCAGGTAGACTTGGCTGCCGAGATGAGCAGTCTCAGCTTTTTCGTCAATTGACCGACAGCGATTGCGGAATCTGAATGGGCTTGTCATCGATTGACCCGGAGCATTGCTTTGACCTCGCCGAGACCCTTCACTCGGGCCAGGCGTTTCAATGGCTCCCGCATCGGCATGAGGGAATCGATGGTTTCGCGGCCTGCATTGGTGAGCTTGGGCCGATCTGGCTGGCGCAGCCCAGCGCTCGACAGGTTCTGTTGCGGGAGACTGACGAGGCCTTGGCTCGAACCTATCTCGGTCTCGATCACGATATGCCGGCGATTCAGCGCACTTTTCCGGCGGACGATTTCATGACCAGCGCTCTCGACTTTTCTCCCGGTCTGAGGATTTTGCGGCAACCTCTGTGGGAATGCCTTGCCACGTTTATCACATCGTCCCTCAAGCAGGTTGCCCATATCAGCGCGATTTCGTTGGAACTGCGTCGTCGCTTTGGTGAGCGAAGGGATTTCGATGGCCAGCCATTCTTTACCTACCCAAGCCCTGCCGCTTTAGCCGATGCCGGTGAAGAGGCACTGAGAGACTGCGCCCTTGGTTATCGAGCCAAGTCACTCCATCGAGCGGCAGTTGCGGCGGTTGATGGCACGTTTCCGCTGGTTGATCTGGAGACGCGCCAGAGTCGGGAGGACCACGAGAGGCTGCGTCAAGCTCTCCTCGAGTTGCATGGGGTGGGTGAGAAAATCGCGAATTGTGTGCTCCTGTTCAGCGGGGGGTATTGGGAGACTTTTCCGATCGATGTCTGGATCGAGCGGATCCTGCGGACGGTTTATCGGAAGCGACTGAAAGGCGCTCGGCTTCAGGAGTGGGCCAACCAATATTTCGGCGTCAACGCTGGTTATGCCCAGCAATACCTCTTTCATTTCGCGCGAAAAACGCTTTAGTTTTACCCGGATGTCGGAGCATCAGAAGCTGTTTGCGAGTCTTTCGGGAGCGGTGGTGGCACACCTCGGCCTCTTCTGCGCGGTATTCCTGTTGTTAAACGGACCGGGGCTGAGTGGCCTCGCATCGGTCACACCGCAGGCCGGGAGTCAGCGAGAAGTCACTGTCCTCTTTGGAGATCTGCTCGACGAGGTCGAGCGGATTGAAGAGGAAGAGGTGCCTGAGCCGGAACCTGAGGTCCCGGATGCGCTCCCTGAACCGGAAGAACTGCCTCTGGAGCTTCGACCCAACTTCCGACCGGCGATCGACACCAGCCTGAATACCGCTGTTGCAGAGGCGCCCGAAAATGCGGACTTTGAGTCTGATCGGAACACGGCCGCCAGCACCGAGTTGCCCCCGGATGCTACGCTGCCTCAAGAAGCCGGACCAACTCTGCTTGGTGATGAGCGGGTCGATCATTTTTCAATGAAAGACCGCGAGTATGTCGATGGGACACTCGATGAGGAGTCAGGCGGTGGGGCTGGCGGCAATGCTTCGCAACGAGGCGCGGGAGAGGGGGAAACGGCCCGCGAGGGCGAGACACTTTTTAATGAGGGTGAAACCGTGCCGGACGAGAATCTCCCGGTCGCTGATGAAATGCGTGAAGCTCAGGAGGCACAAGAGGCTCAGGAAGCGGCAGAAGCGATCCCCGAGGAGAGGGAAGCCAATCTCGCTGAGGGCGAGATCGATCGGGAGCCCGACGCTCTGACCCTGGCTGCCGACCGCATCGAAGCAGAAATGCAGCGTAGTTTTCTCGATCCTTCGGAAAATGCCGATGGATTTGCGATAAATGCTCCACTTGGTCGTCTCGATCAGGAGGCGACTCGACTTCGCGAAGCGATCGAGGTTGGGAATTTCGAAGAAGCTCGAATTGAGGAAGCTCAGGAGGAAATGGAGCAGCAAGAACAACAGGATGAAGTCGAGGCCGCCGCTCCGCAGCCAACGATGGCAGCCGGGGGGGCATCTTCGGCGGATACCGGCTTGTTCGCCCAGGGATACACCCCGGAAGAATTGCAGAGCATCAGAAACGGCTCACTTACCAACATTGGTGAGGGCTCCGTCGATGCCGTCGAAACCGAGATGGGCAAATACAAGATGGAGGTCCGTCGCATCATTGGGCAGAAATGGCATCGCTACCGGGAGAAACACGCCGATTTTGTGACGTGGGGGAGACTCAAGATCGGCTTCCGAGTCGATGAGGCGGGCAAGGTCCACGATCTCAAGATCATCGATAATGAAGCAAACGCGATGCTTGCGGAGTTTTCGCTCAAAGCCATTCTCGAAGCAGAGCTGCCGCGCATGCCGAGCGATGTGGCCGAATCGGTCGGGCCTACCGGTCTCGACATTGAATACGACATCATAATTTACTGAGCTTGTTCATGGACAGTTCCGCCAACGCCCGCGTTTGGGATTTCTTCCTCTCTGGAGGCATCTTCATGGCCTTCATCGTGATCTGCTCCTTTGTGGCGATCACAGTTGCGATTCACCGTGCCCTTTCGCTGCGCTGGAACGCGGTGATTCCATCGACATTCGAGACCGAGTTGCTGCGCTGCAGCGAGTATTTTCGCCAGCGCAAGGGCAGCCGATTGTTTATTGCGATGAAGCGGGATGCCAGTCCTCTCGCACATCTCGCCCGAGTTTGCCTTTCACCGGAGTTTAAGACGCGCGAGGAGGCTACTTCGGCGGTTGAGTCGAGTGCGCGCGAGCAAGTCGTGAAACTGGAAAATGGGCTCGGCGTGCTGGAAGTGATTGTCACCATCGCCCCGCTCCTCGGTCTGCTCGGAACGGTGAGTGGACTTGTCAGTGTGTTTGCAACTCTCGGAGCCGCTGGAAATGAATCTGACCCCGCTCTGATTGCGGGCGGTATCGCGGTCGCTCTCAACACCACGATTGCCGGGCTCGTTGTCGCGGTGGTGACCGTGATCGCCTACACCTATTTTTCTCGGAAGCTGGAGAGGATCGCCGCACGTCTCGAAGTTATTTCGAGTCACGTCATCCACGAATTCTACCGTCACGGAGGACCCGCGATCTACGATCAGGAGCCAGAAGACGCTGCTGCCGATGAAGCCCCGGCTCGGGAAGAACCAGATCCGGCACTTTTAGCCTCAATGCGAGGGGACGGGAGCACCTCTGTGAATCAGGTCGGCGGAAATGCCCCGTCTGTCCTCCCTCAGCCTGCGCCGCGCCCGGCCGAGTCACCTGAGTCTTAGTCCGTAATCAGATCAGCTTGTGAAAATTGAAACTTCGAGGCGGCGCAGACCAGCCGTGCCAATCATCACTCTGATCGACATTCTCGCGATCCTGCTGATTTTCTTCATCGTGACGACGACCTTCAAAGAGAAGGAGTCTTTGATTCAGGTGAACTTGCCGAGATCGTCTGAGTTGGAAGGCTCAGCGTCGGGCGATCTGCGCGTCGTCCTCGCTCTGACGGAGACCGGTGAGGTATCTCTTGGGGAAGAAATCGTGAGTCTTCAGCAGTTGCCTCAGAAATTGCAGCAGTTCCAGTCGCAAAACCCGTCTGCTGAGTTGGAACTCAAAGCTGACGAGGGCGCCCCTCTCGGGAGAATGGTCGATGTTTGGGATGCTGCCACCAAAGCTGGGTTGGAAATCGATGATCTGCCGCTCCGCATTCTCATTGAAAACTAAGAGGGCGAGCTTGCGTATTTATCCGAGCTGAGTTTTACCCCTCAAGACCAAACTGGTTTCGAGATTTATCGCGAGAAGGTGTTTCCCGGGGGCATGGTATCCAGCCCCGGACCGGCGTTTTCATTTCTATATCTGGAACGACCGGCTATCGACGAAAAGACAAGGCAAATGTTGATTCTTACGCAAACCGCCGCTTTGCTGAAATTTCGATGATTCGCGAAATCGTTTATTATCCAACCCCCGTCCTTCGAAAGGTGGGAGCCCGCATCGACGAGGTGACCGACGAGATTCGACAGCTTGCTGCTGACATGGTCGAAACGATGTATGACGCCCAGGGAGTAGGCCTGGCTGCCCCTCAGGTCGGCGAGGCGCTGCAACTGGCGGTCATTGACGTGTCCCACGATCCCGAATGTATCAGCTACCTGAGGG
>JBCCBR010000111.1:0-9151 GCA_039033935.1 Verrucomicrobiota bacterium | reverse complement strand
CGTCAAGCGCGACAAAATCGTCGAAGAAAGCGGACTTCTGCCCGGTCAGACCTTTCGGGCGTTCTTGCCCTCATCAATCAGTTCCCAAAACTGCTTTGAACCTTCGAGCGCGGCATCGTCGTCGACCGGGAGATTTGCCCGAAAAAGAAAGTCCTGGAAGGTCCCTTTGCTGAGAACTCGGTGGACAATCACCGCGCTCTGGTCTTCCGAAACGTCGAAATAGAGCCTCACATCGCTCGTCCGATAGCGATAGAGCGCCTTGCCATCGCGCTTGACTCGCCCAAAGCGAGAGTTTGCTCCGCCTTCCTCGATTGCTTCGAGATCTTCAGGCTCGACCTTGAATTCATCGAGGACCGCGAGCTGCTCCAGAGTCGGTAGCTGGGAGATCTCCGCAGCGCTGATTTCGTTGAAGATGACTTGTAACACGATGCGAGAGTTTCCCGCCTCAGAACCCTCGCGACAAGCAATTTCCTGATCCTGAAGTCCGTCCCCTTTCCTTTCGGATATCAAGAAAGAGGGAAAAAAGCCTGTCGAGGTGCCGTCGAGTCGTTGCCGAATACCATTGCCTAAATCGAGGTTCGACGGGTAATCTCTTGGGATGAAAAAGTCGATAGCTGCGGCGATCATCATCTGTTGTTGCTACAACCTGGGACATGCTCAAGAGAGTGCCGAGGTAGTGACCATACAAATCCGAAAATCAACCGATCCAGACAATGACACGGTGGCCTACCTCACTGGCGGAAGACTCATCGGACTCGCGGATCTCGAGGACTTGATCGATCCGTTCGGGCCGGCTGGTCAGGATAAAGTGTTGGTGATTGAGCACCTTGGCCCCATTTCCTTCAAAACGATTCAGGAAGTGTCCGCTGCTGCAAGTGGAGTAGGGTTCACTCACCTCGATTTTTCACCACTTCCGCAGCCCAAGTCGGCTGCACAAATGCTTCCGATCGAGAAGAAGCTGAGTCAGATCATCATTCCGTCGATTGAGTTCGCTGGCACGCCACTCGCAGACGCTCTTGAATTCCTCAAGGCACGCAGCCAGGAGCTCGATCTTGCGGAACCCGACCCGTCCAAAAGAGGTGTGAACATTGTCGTCTCGTCTTCAACCGCCAATAATCCAGCCATCACTCTGAAACTCACCAACGTTCCTCTTCGGGAAGCGCTCCGCTATGTAGCCGCGCTGGCTGGTCGGGAGTTGATCGTCGAGCCGGAAGCGGTCCTGATCAATTGAGCTCGCTGCTACCGAGACAACACCTGGAGTTGTCGATCGGTTGATCCACGTCGGCGGAGTGGTTAATGGAGTCGTGATGGCTACTTTCGGAAAGAACGGGGCGAAACTCGCACGCACCAGAGCATTCTAATGGGGGAGGCTGCGTTGTGCCCGAATTCTCAGACTCCCTTTAGGCGCTTTGTTACTGAACCAACTGTGCGCTCACTACTTCTCAATCACCCGCCAGACTTCGGCTGTCGACGAAGACACTAGCCATCCCTGCAGCATCTGCCGCGTCGATCCCGGCCTGACCATCCTCAAAGACGAGACACTCACCCGGCTCGACTCCCATTCTTTCGGCGGCGAGCAGAAACATGTCCGGGGCTGGCTTGCCCCGCTCGACCTGAGCCGGCGTAATGATAATATCGAACCAATCTCGCGCCCCAATCATTTCGAGAGATGGCTCGACCAGAGTGATATCGCTTCCCGAGGCCACCGAGATCTTCTTACCCTGCTCGTGCAACTCCCGAGCAACCTCAACAACTGCTTCGACCGGCTTGAGCTCGTGGAGACTTTTCGCATACCAGCGAGCTTTGTGGTCATGGACCACATCGGGATCAATCGTTGCGCCGAAGCGCGCGTTGAGCTCTTCCACGGTGATTCGATCTGGCACTCCGGCATTGGCGTAAAATTCGTCTTCATTCCATTTCCACGGAGCGCCTGCCTGCTCAAACCCATAAGTCCAGGCCCGGAAATGAAGGGGCATCGAATCGACAAGAGTGCCGTCGCAGTCAAAAATATAGCCCCCAAAGTCTCGATCAGGCAGGTCAAGGTTCATGTCGATCCATCGATCGCCTGGCGGAGAATTGCAAGCGTCGCCGCAGTCAAAGCAAATAGCGCACCCCTATCAGGAGAATCATCCCAAAAACGATCCGACGAAACCAGGCCTGAGGAATGCGATCGAGGACCAGTTTTCCCAAAAAAACAGCCGCGATCCCGAAAGGTATCGCCCAGATCACATAGCGCCAGCGCTCCGCCGTGATATCACCAGCCGGTATCATCAGAGCGATTCGGGTGATCCCACCGAGGAGGAAGACACTCTGGAGGGTCGCGATGATCTCGACCTTTGACCAACTCCGTGAATGGGTGAATACCACCAGCGCGGGACCGCCAACATTGAAGCCGCCGGCCAGTAAGCCACCAAGAAGCCCGAAAGCACCACCAGTCCAGTCGGGCAGCGAGAGCGCCCCAAAGAACTCGCGGATCAACTCCCAGAGCGCAATCGCCACCAGCACCACACCGAGGACCCGGAGCACGCCATCGGAGTCGAGCCAGCGGAGACCGAAAAAGCCGAGCGGGATTCCGACGACCATTCCGATCGCGAGCGGCCCTGCTTTCTTCCAGCTCAAACCGCCTCGATTGACCAGCATAATGACGACGGTCACCGCGAAACAGGCGAGAGAGACAAATGCGATCGCGTCACTCACCGGGATCACCAAAGGCAAGAGCGCCATACACACGATCGCCATGCCGAAGCCGGTCGCAGATTGCAAAAAGGCAGCGAAAAAGAGGGAACTGATCACGAGCACGAGCACCCAATCCACGGCGATGGGATCAGCGTTCACTGCCTTTGACCGATATGGGTTGCGGCTCCGGCGGGATACCTGAGACCGGCTCGCTGAGACGGTCGTCTGGTCGATTCCGCCATTTTCCCAGCATCAGCTCTCCAGCCAATCTCCCAAGTCGGGAGTCGGCGTAGCCAACGCCGGGATCAATCGAGTCGTAAACCCGCACTTCGAAGTGGAGATGCGCGAGATAACGTCCGTCAGCCGTGCCGATTGTCCCAACGAAGTCCCCTCGTCGCAGTTGCCGACCTATTGCCACGTCGATCTTCTCGAGGTGCCCGTAAAAAGACTGAATCACTTTTCCATCAGGCAGCTCATGCAAAAGTATGACAACGTTGCCCCAGCCGGGACCGGCCCAACCTGCGTAAGACACCAAACCGTCGGCAGTTGCGCGGACCGGGTCTCCCAGATCCGAATTCCACCCCCCGATTCCATTGATATCGTCACCAAGATGTCGATCCGTCAGGAACGGGTTGGCGTTGTAGGTCAGCGCTGCATGCTCGGAGCCGACTGGCGCTGACCAGTGCACCGCAGTGGGGGCGCGGACCAGCTCGATCGGACTTGCGATCGCGAAAGCCGGGTCAAAGACCGCCTCTTCGCCGGGTTTCAGTAAACCGATTCGAGCTGCCTCGGGTGCCGCAATAAACTTCTCTCCGGGAGACGTCTCACTGCACTTTCGGATTAAGACAAAGGCACCAATAAACAGCGTAGCGACGAGCACGAAGATCGGCAAAAAGATCCGATACAGCTCCTCAAGGTGCTGCTTCATGTCGACATGCTCCCACGCTTTCACGTCACGACTTAAACGTGGCCGCCGCTTTTTAGCAACGACAGGTGATGACCTTTCTTGGGAGACTGTTGAAAAACTCCTTCCGCCACCTTCTTGCTGAATTGGCGCCTCGCCAGCCAACAATTCAGCTGCGAATCTTAGCGGGTTCGTTATTTCAACAGTCTCATGAGGATCGCTCTAAATTGGAGACTACAGTCCTCTCACCCTCTCGCCCTCATGCCTCGCTTTCGCCTCACCCTCGCCTACGACGGTCGATCTTACGCAGGCTGGCAGAGCCAGCCTAATCGTAACACGATTCAGGATATAACGCTCGAATCGCTCCGCCACTTCTGTCCGGCCATCGACGGAGTGCATGGCTCCGGGCGCACTGATGCGGGAGTCTCTGCAACGGGCCAGATCGCCCATTTTGATGTGAGCGACGATTGGAATATGGACGGTGAGTCATGGACCCGGGCTTTGAATTCGAGACTTCCGAAATTGATTCGGGTACTCGAAACGAAACAAGTCGAGCCGAGCTTTCACGCCCGTTTTTCTGCCACCGCGAAGACTTATCGCTACGATATCTCCGCTACGGACATTTTGGACCCGCTCAGAGTAGGCCTAGCCTGGCATCTCCCAAAGGCTCCACCGCTGGAAGACGTTGGCGCTGCTTTTCGACTGTTTGAAGGATGCCACGATTTTCGAGCTTTCAGCGCGAAGCGCGGGGATGGCTTTGACGACGAGCGAGAAACGGAGCGGACCGTTTTTGAAGCGAAATCGGAGCAAATCGAGCCTGGCGAGTGGCGCCTCACCATCACAGGAAACGGCTTTCTCTACAAAATGGTGCGTTTTCTGGTCGGGACGAGTATCCAGGTTGCCCGCGGAAAAATCGCCGCCAATCAGGTCGAGACCTGGTTGCGGGGAGACGATCTCGGCTCTGACGGGCCCGGGCCCTTCTGCGCTCCAGCGGACGGACTTTCGCTTGTTTCCGTGAGCTACGAACCCGAAAAGGGTGTAAACTAACCGCTATGGGCTTGTTTTTCGGAAAAAACGTCTCGGGGGATAATCGTATCGAAAACGTCGGTCGCTGGCCGATGCGGGTGACGCATTTTCACCTCGTCGACGATTACGAATTCCCCGCGACCAATTTTCCAGAAGTCTTTTTTGTGCAGGACGGGACCTTTCTTCACGAGAGCGATGGCAGCACGCAGGCGCTGCGGGAGGGGGCCGTGCTCGTAGTCAATCCCGGCTCGCGCCACCGCATCCGCCGGCCGGAAGGCGTCACCCTCAGTCGGATCCGTTTTCTGCCCGAGTGGTTTACTCTCGAGTATGAGTTGATCGCCAACTCGCCCACCCTGCTCAGTGTGTTTTTCGATCAGTCTTGGTTCCGATACCCGCGAGAGGAAGGGATTCACGTCTTCCTCCTCGCTTCAGAGCGAGCCCCGCGGGTCAAAGGGATCTTTGACGATCTCTGGGAGATGCTGAAGGCCGGCAAGCACAACGATCCAGCACTGCGGGTCACTCTCTTGAGCCTCCTTTCCCGCCTTGCGGAAGACTACGACCGCTACTGGCGAGGAGTAGCAGAGGTCGAACGCACCGCTGAGGCGAAGTATGCCCTCGATGTGGTCGAGAAATCGATTGTCTCCGGTCAACCCTTCCAGTCTGCGAAGATGCCTCGGGCCGGATTTGAGAAACGAAAAATCCGCACCGCTTTTGAAGAGCTCACCGGAATGGAGCTCGATACCTATGCCGATCGTCGTCGAGTTTTCCATGCGGCGGTCCGTCTCCTCCTCCGCGATGATGAGCCCCGCAAGATTTCAAAGGATCTAGGATTCACCACCACAAGCGAGTTTTCTAAACGCTTCGAAGCGATCTTTGATATCTCGCCATCGGTTTACCGTGAAAAATTTCGGCCGCGGCGACCAGCCGATGAGCCTGCCACAGCGGCGGAAGATGCTTGATTGAGCGACAGGCTGAGGTTTCTTCTCCGCTTTTCCCGGAGCCCATGAAAACCCCAGCCGAACAACTCGAGATCCTCACTCGCGGAACCGCCAAGGTCATCAGTGAGAAGGATTTGCTGAAAAAACTGGACCGCGGCAAACCACTCCGCGCGAAACTTGGGGTCGACCCGACTTCGCCAGATCTTCATCTCGGCCATAGCGTGGTGCTGGAAAAGCTTCGGCAATTTCAGGAGCTTGGGCACCAGGCCGTGCTCATCATCGGCGATTTCACTGCCCAGATTGGCGACCCCACCGGTCGCTCGGCGACACGCCCACCACTATCACGCGAAGAAATTCTGGCCAACGCCGAGACTTACACCAGTCAAGCCTTCAAAATCCTCGACCGAGACAAAACCGAGGTCGTCTTCAATGGGAGCTGGTTCAACGAGATGAGCTTCACCGACGTCATTCAACTCAACGCACGCGTCACGATGCAGCAAATGCTGCAACGAGAGGATTTCAAAAACCGCATCGCCAACGATCTCGAAGTGAGGCTCCACGAAATCCAATACCCGATCGTGCAGGGGTGGGATTCGGTCGAGGTAAAAGCCGATGTCGAGCTCGGCGGGACGGACCAGCTTTTTAACATCCTGGTGGGACGCGACCTGCAAAAAAGCGAAGGCATGGAGCAGCAGGTCGTGATGTGCCTGCCTATTCTGGAAGGACTCGACGGCGTTCAGAAAATGTCCAAGAGCCTCAACAACTACGTCGGGATCAGCGAGGAGCCCGATGAAATGTACGGCAAGCTCATGAGCATCTCGGACGAACTCATGGCCCGCTATTCGCTGCTGCTTGTTGGAGAAGAAATCGATGAGTCGGCTCATCCGATGGACGCCAAAAAATCGCTCGCTGAGAAGCTGGTGTCCCGCTATCACGATTCATCCGTTGCCAGTGCCGCTCGCGAGTCTTGGGACGCTCGATTCAGCAAGCGCGATCTCGACTCGACCGAACTGCCTGGATACAGCATCGGAGAGCGGCGAGATCTCGTCGGGGTCGTCCAAGATGCTTACGCGACTACCTTCGATTCAAAGCGATCTGGCGGGGACGTTCGCCGCCTCATCCAACAGGGCAGCGTCCAGCTCGATGGCGAAAAGCTGACCGATCCCAGAGTCGAGCCAGACTGGACCAGCGGACAAGTCCTCAAACTCGACAAGAAACGGAGCGTGCGAATCCGATGAGCTGGCGCGGTCTCGGCCAGATCATGGGGATCGTCAATATCAACGACGATTCCTTCTCGGGCGATGGGACTCTCGACATCGAAAAGGCGCTCGACCAAGCGGCCAGAATGGCAGCTGATGGCGCGGATATGATCGACGTCGGGGCTGAAAGTGCCCGCACCAATCGAGAAGCGGTAGCGATCCAGGAAGAAGTCGATCGACTCATCCCATTTATCGATCAGTTCCGCGATCGGGTCGGGGCAGAGGCAAGGCTATCAATCAATACCTGGCGACCCGAAGTGGTTGAGGCTGTCCTGAAGACCCGGAAAGTGGACCTCATTAACGATATTGGCGGACTCGTCGATCCGATCAATGCAGAGCTCTGCGCCCGCTACGGCGCCTCGCTGTTAATCATGCACACGATCGGCGAGCCGAAGGTGCCCCATCTCGATCAGCTCTATGACGATGTCTGGATTGCGGTCGAGAGCTTCTTCCACGAGCGCGTTGATCGAGCGCTCAGAGCAGGTCTCAGCCGCGAGCAAATCATCCTTGATCCCGGCATCGATTTCGCCAAACAGCGAGACGACAACCTTGCCATTTATCGTAATGCGGAGCGGCTCCGAAAATTCGATCTGCCAATCCTTTTGCCGATTTCCCGCAAGACCGTCATAGGCGACGTCTTAGGAATTGAAAATCCAGCCGAACGCGATGCTGGCACCATTGCCTGCCTTTCGCGGGGGCTCAGCGCCGGAGCAGACTGGTTTCGAGTGCACCACGTAAAAGCGGCGGCTGACGCGGTGAAGGTGCTGAGGGCAATTCAGTAGGTGATAAGGCACCTGCCAGCGACTTTCGCATTCGATGGCTTTCTGGGGCCTGATCAGGTGGTTCTAGTGCTTCAAAGAGCCTTCTCCCATCTTTATCTGGGAAGTTTGAACCGATTACTGTAACCAACCTACTGGTTCTTCCCAAGAAGACAGAGTGATGAAATCTAATTTGACTCTCTGTTTCACTAGCTTCCTCTTCCTCGCGACCTTGTCAGCGGACCCCACCGGCCAGCAGGACCGCACCCCGTCTTCAAACACACGATTCCTTTCCGACAGCACCGTCTCAAGGCGCACCCATGCGTGGCGCTGGGACGGTAGCATGACTTGGGGGACCGATGAAAATCCAAGCTCAGGAGGCATCAAGCCATCCATCGACATTCCGAAACTCCTCGGTCGACAAGTTCGTTTCTCTGACCTCCTCGATATCACTACGGCTTCTAGGCCCTTCGGCCGCTTCAGAGCGAGCGAACACGCCTACTGGGCTCCATATCCGGGCTCAAAACAGCACATCGCGAGGGTCTGGCAGAGTTCGAAGATCTGGGACGTCTCCGAGCTCCCGATGGGACTGACTATCGACATGATCCTCTTCATTTCGGAAAATGACGATATGACCTTTTTCTGGCACCGACCGTCGATCCAAGACGACGGCCGCCTTTACGTCACTCGCTGCCGCCGGTCAAGGCCTCAGGGAGCGCGAGCCGGGACCCCTTCATTTCACGAAAATCGACACCAAGCGATCCCTAATCGCCCCCGGCACACCAAGGAGCAAAATCCTGTTTCTCACCTCAGACAACAGCTGGCATCGAACCTACCTGAGTGACGGCACCTATCTGAAAGGGGCGAGCGATGACCTCGATAAAGGGGGGCGAGGCATTTCATGGAACCGCGGCGCGTTAATCCAAACGCAGGGCCGCTAGGGTCGCGTTGTCACCTCAGAAGTACCTCTTCTTCAGTGGAAATACCTGCGATTCGTTTTCCAGCACTCAGTAATCCCTTACTGGCCAGCCGACGATCCCGAGGAAAAACGCTGCAGAGAGAAGACTGCAAATCTCCCTCGGATATCCGGCTCCAAAGAGATCGATGGTGAAAGCTCGCCCTATCACCGATCAACACATAGGAGCCTTCGCGATCAGGATCACCGGCTGTTCCCTTCGTATCGCGGCCTGACGCCTTTTCGGAAAATCATCGTGAATCACAATCAGGTTAGAGCCGTCGCCACTCTCGCTGATCGCGACCGAGGAGCTCATCGGCCTCGAGCGGACCCCATGAGCCGGCCGGGTACTCAGCCATTTTCGGAGGGCTCTCTGATTTGTGCCAGGCGTCCTCGATCTGGTCAACGTAGCGCCAGGCCGTCTCGACCTCGTCTTTTCGGGCGAAGAGGGTCGCATCGCCTGCCATCGCGTCGAGCAGAAGACGCTCGTAGGCCTCGGGGCTGCTTTTCCCGAAGCTTGTCTGATAAGCAAAGTCCATCTTCACTGGTTGGAGGGTCGCTGCCGGACCAGGCCGCTTCGAACGCATCCCGAGGGAAATCCCCTCGTTTGGCTGGATCCTAATGACGAGCACATT
>JBCCBR010000110.1:0-9210 GCA_039033935.1 Verrucomicrobiota bacterium | reverse complement strand
GGAATTCTTTGGCAATCCGCTCAAGGCGCGCCCCGAGGTTAGCGACCCCACCAAACACGCTGATGTGCCACTGCTGGACCGGGCCGGTTTTGCCAACTGCAATCCGACCCGAGCTGATCCCGATGCGGACTGCGCCCATCCGTCGCTCCATTTCTTCCTCGTAAACGACACGATCGGCAAGCCGGGCGGTGATACTTTCGGCGGCCTCGATCGCCTCGAGGGCGTGAGATTTGGCGTGGTCTTCTAGGGCGGGCCAGCCCCAGAGCGCGAGTGCCCCGTCTCCCGCGAAGTCGGTGATGACACCCTGGTTGTTGAACACTTCTTCGGTAATGAGACCGACGATTTCCTGGTTTTCGTTGAGACGGTCGAGAATGTCGAGATCGCTTTTGGCCTGCTCAAGCGCTCGTGAATGGCCACGTCGATCGGTGAACATCACAGTGCAGTCGACCATCGCCGGTTCGAGCACGGATTGGTCGGTCACCTTCAGGATTTCGCGAAGACCCGGCGAAAAGTAAGCTGCGAGTTGATCCTGCAGTTTTTGATCGGCCCGCGCTGAGAGCAGACTCGCGACCAGTGATGTGATCAGGCGCAGGAATGGCAGGAATGCCGCGGCCGCAGTCTCCGTAGCCTGGCGGGTCTCGACGTAGAGGTAGATCGGGCGTCCATTGGCATCGCGGTAGATCGGCGCCGATTGGGCGAGGGAAGCGATCGGAATCGTCGCGACCCAGTCGATCTGGTCGCCGAGACTCTCTGCCGAGAAGGTCTGCTGATTTTCCTGGGAGGTCCAGATGTAGCAGTCATCAGGATCCGGACTCTCAAGGTCGACCTGATTCAGCAAAGTCCGGCTCGGTCGGAAGTCAGCTGCGGCGAGTGGATCCGGATTGAGCAGTTCGTAGCCAATGCCCTGCGGGGTTTGCGAGAGGGCAACGAACACCGCCGTAACTCCTTTTTGATTGGGGAGAGAATTTTCGAGGAACACCGAAGCTCTCGAGAAAAGGTCATATTCATCAGTCCAACCTGCGAGGACCTGCTCTGGCAATTCTTGCTGCAGGAGTCTGAGCTGGAGCCGCAGACTGTATTCGTCGAGCTGGGAGACTTCGTCATAGCTTTGCCGAGCAGCCGTTTTCTCGACCAGAGTCGAGGCGTCGATGGTTGAGATCGAGGAACTGCGATCGAGGATGTCGTCGAGGTCTTCAGGCTGGTCGAGCAATGCGATCGCGGTCTGGCCGGATTGGCCGATGACGACTAGATCCCCTGGTTTGAGGGGGATCGGTTCGTCGAGTTGCTCGCGGTATTCGGGCGCCGCATGTGTGTAGAGCGCGTTGGGTTTTTTCCGTCCCGTCAGGGCGGGGAGGCGCTTAAGTTTGACGACGTCTCCCTCGACTGTCGCAGAGCAATGATTCCGGCTGACGAGCCGGTCTTTCCAGGTCAGTTGCAGCGTGTCGACCGGCTCGCCTGGAAAAGACTCCGGTCTCCGACCAATCCTCACCTCTCGATCAGGGGAAAGATCGACTTTGACCCGTAGTGCAGGGTTCTCAAGATTGACGACGGCGAGGTGCATCTGGCTCAGGTGTGGGGAGCGGTCGTCCTGAGTTGATCGAGTGATTCGCGGATGAAAGGCTCGATCTGCCGGGCCGCTTCCGACACGGCAAGATCGGTCCCGGTTTCGCGCTCAATCGAAGTCATTTCGACTCCCGCAATTCCACAGGGGACGATGGCATCATACCCGGAAAGGTCACGGGAAATATTGAGGCCAAAACCATGCATCGAGACCCATTTTCGCACCCCGACACCAATCGAAGCAATCTTGCGCTGCTCGATCCAGACCCCGGTGAGTCCCTCTCGTCGATCGCCCTCGAGACCGAGGCGACGAGTGTAGTCGATCAGCAGCATCTCGATCTGACGGAGGAAGAGGTGGAGATCCTTGCCGTAATGCACCAGATCGAGGATGAAATAGCCGACCAGCTGCCCCGGGCCATGATACGTGGCCTGGCCGCCCCGGTTGATTTCGACGACGGGGTGGGGCAGCATTTCGGCAGCCTCGAGACTGGAACGATCGCGGGTCCGACCAATTGTGTAAACCGGCTCGTGCTCGAGGAGGAGGATTGTGTCAGGAATTTCACCACGCTGACGAGATGCGACCAGCTCGTTCTGGAGATCCAGCGCCGCGCCGTATTCGATGCGATCGAGCCAGCGAAAATCGATGTTTGGCTCGATCGTCGACATATCGAGAAGAATCGCCCGGTCTGGGGGCGGCATCAAATGGAGAGAGGCAGGAAAAGCGGCAAGTTTTCTTTAACCCCATGGCGGTTCAGTCCTGCGGCTGATCCCAGAGACGATGGGGATCGCCGAGGCGTCTCATTTCCTCGAGTAACAGCTGCTGAAGACGCTTGAGCTGGGGGCGATAGGTGGGATTCTCCGCCAGATCAGTCAGCCATTCGTCCTCCTCACCATGCTCTGAGAGGAATTCGTGAGGGTTTTCAGCAAGGTTGAATAACTGAGTCTCCTGAACCGCTCCGTCGATCGCGTCATACTGGATCATTTTCCAATCGCCTTCCCGGATTGCCCTGATCCCCGGTTTGGTGCCGCCGCAGTAGGCGCCGTAGAGGACATCGCGGATGCTCTCCTCCGAGCCTTCCAGCACCGAGCGAAAACTCACACTCTCAACTGACGGGGGCAGATCGATCCCAGCGAGATCGCAGAAGGTTCCAAGAAGGTCGAGCAGGTAGAGATTGCCCTGGGCTCGCCCGGTCTTGACGCCGGGTCCTTTCACGACAAAGGGCACGCGCCAGGTATGCTCGTAAAGATTCTGCTTTCCCTGGAGTCCGTGACGACCAATCGCCATGCCATGATCGGCTGTGTAGATGATGTAAGTATTATCCAGCTCTCCCATCGCCTCGAGCTGATCAATCACTCGGCCCACCTGAATGTCGATACTTTCGCTGCAGGCGAACTGCCGACCGATTTCATTTCGGATCGTCGCCTCGTCGCGCCATTCCCAGACTCCCTTGACCGCCACTTCGTCTCGCAAATTGGGATGCCCGTCAGGGAAGGGGTGAGCCGATAGATAATTGATCGGTAAAGGCGGAGCCGCTCGATTTAACGCAACGGGCTGCGTCTGGTCGCTGTGATTGACTGCGTGATACTTCTCCAGCAGCGCGGCTGGTCCCTCGCGTGGGTCATGGGGATGAGAAAAGCCGTAGTAGATGAAGAAAGGATCCTCATCGTCGCTCGCCTCGCGTTCAGCGAGATAGTCCAGAACCCGATCGGCATGCCACTGACTTCCGGTTTCAGGATCACCCTTCCGCTTCGTCGCATCGTGGACCACGGCAAACTGGCGATTGGCTGGGGGATAAGAGTTTCCCCGCTTGCAGGTTCGCATCGTGTCGTAGCCAGCCCGATTAAAAATGGCGGGCAGGCAATTTTCAATCTGCTCCTGAACCTCGTCTTGGTAGGGCGGATCACCATTTTTGGGCGGAGTCCGCAGGTTCCAAAGCGTCCGTCCGGTCATGATCATGTGACGCGAGGGACGACACACCGCCCCGGCATCGGCCCCCATGTGGTAGGCTCCGTCGATCACCAGTCCCTCCCGCGCGAGGCCTTCGATCACCGGGGCGTCGAGGGTGGAGCGGGGGTTGTAGAATTTGAAATCAAATGGCGATTGGTCGTCGACGAGGATGAAGAGGAAGTTCGGGCGATCCTCAGGGGCACGAGGCTTCTCCGCTGCAGGAGGACTCGCGGGATCCTTCTGGACAACAGCAGCTTCGGCCCAGTCGGGAACTGCTTTTTCACTCTTCCAGAGATCGATCTCATCGACGTCATTCGGCGAGGGCTCACCCGGCGTGCTGCGGCCTGCGAAGACGATTTGGTGCAAGTCCCGATACAGCCTCGCCGCGACTTCTGGTCTGGTCTCGAAGAGGTTGTTGGTCTCGCCGATATCCTCCCCGAGATGGTAAAGTTGGGCGATCGGCATTTCATCAGTTGCGTCTTTTTCCTGAGGCTTGGTCCAGCCACCGGAGGCTCGGGCCAGATTCAGTTTCCACGGGCCGGAGCGGTAGGCGAAATGACCGGAGTGTGAATGATGCACGATCCCAGGCCGCTCCGATTTGATCTCATCGCCTGACAAAGCCGCCAAAAAGCTGACACTGTCTTCGCAGGAATCAGTCGGAACTTCCTCCCCAATCAGTTCGGCAGTGGTGGCAAAGAAATCGACCAGGCAGAGGGTGGCATCGTTCGTCGATCCGGCCTTGACCTGACCGGGCCAGCGGACAATAAACGGCACCCGATGCCCGCCCTCCCAGATGTCCGCCTTCGACCCCCGAAGGTGGGCACTGACGAGATGCCCCTGCTCCGCGAGGTCTTTGATCCCAGCCGCCTTGGAGCAGCCATTGTCACTCGAAAAAATCACCAGCGTTTCCTCCGCCATACCTGTTTCATCCAGTACCCTCAGGATTTCTCCGAGAGCATGATCCGTCTGCATCACGAAGTCGCCATAATCTCCCAGTCCACTTTTTCCCTGCCATTCCTCAGTTGGCACGATCGGCGTGTGAGGAGAGCCGAGTGGCACATAGAGGAAAAATGGGTCCTCCGATTCGGCGCGCGATGTGATGTAGGCGACTGACTGCTCGGTCAGCCTCGGCAGCATGTTTTCGACCGGATCTTGCGCGATGACCTGATCATCCACAATCACCGCCTCCATGTTGCGGGCATGATGGAACCCGTGGAAAAAGTCGAAACCACGGGTGAGCGGACCATCCGGGATTCGCGCACCGACCGGAGGAGTCTTGTGATCTTTCTGCGAATAGAGGGTTCCCGTGTCTGGATCTGCATACTGGAAGTCGAGGTGCCATTTGCCGATGATCGCGGTGGCGTAGCCTTGGTCCTGCAGAAAACTCGCCACGGTTGGTCGCGCCTCGTCGATCAGGCAGGGAGCGAAGCCGGTCACGACGCCTTTCTGGAGTTTGGTCCTCCACGAGTAGCGGCCCGTTAGAAGTCCGTAGCGGGTCGGGGTGCAGACGGATGAGCCCGAGTGCGCGTCGGTGAAGATCATCCCCTCCTGCGCGAGCCGATCGGTATGGGGCGTCGGAATCTTCGAGGTCTCCGGCGCGAGACAGTGAATGTCGCCGTAGCCAAGGTCGTCGCAAAAGACGAAGACGATATTAGGACGCTCCGCCGAAAAAATCAGGGGAGACAGAAATAAGGCGAAGAGCAGGATCCAAGAGGGTTTCATGAGAGAGTTAACCCTGTTTGGTGCCAGATTGAAGAGGGTCAGGTCAAGGAGATTAAGGGTCGGGTTGGCTTCGGAGGGATCTCACACAGAGTCACGGAGGGCACGGAGATTTTTGAGGATTTGGGAGAGGCTCACACGAAGGCACTAAGGCACGAAGGGGCTTGGGTTTGGTGATCAGTTGGGGCTGGGGGCATCGATCTTTTGCTCGCTCCGGCTGGGTCGACCGTCAGGCGGATTCGTTCGGGTAGGCGCTGGTGGTCTGCTTACCCGGCTGAGGTTTTTCCAGATTGAGATACCAATGAAGCGCGCCTTCCCGTTGCACCAGCTGCAATGGTTTGCGGATCCTTGCAGGTCTCAGGCAATCGGTTTCCGAGATCCGGCCTCCCGCGCCACGGTGTTCTGATTTTGATCACGGTGTTCGTCGCGTTATTGGGATCAGACGCGGTCGAGGAGAGATCGGTGAGTAAGAGCAAGTTTTTGAACGGTGAATGGTGATTTCCTCCGAATAGCCTGGCAAAACGCTCCTAATATTACCTGAGGTATGAGCCCGAATCCGCACCTCGCGTAGACCGCTTGATATCACCCCTCTTTATCCGAAAATCCTTGCTAGAATGAGGGTTCCGGCTCTAAATAAAAACTCGGCGGTTGTCGTGATATCAAGCGGTGAGGTGCCACTAATAAATACTGTTGGACAGAAGAATGCTAGCGCTAATCGACAACTCTACACTCACGGCTGTTCAGAGAATCACAGGAGAGGCGCCTTCATTCTCAAAGCACTCTGCCGAGGCGGATATCTTGGGATTCGAGAATCTGATTGTTGGCCTTTTGTTCTACAATGGGGTCTTGACTGTTGATGACTACAAGCCTCAGTTCCGTAAGAGTAGAGAACAGGCTTTCCCTTTCCTTCACCAGATCTCTCCCAGTATTATTAGCGAATCTGGCCTTGCGGAAGCCTCCCGAGAGGAAGCCGCAGCTTTCAGTCCTCGAATCGAGGGAGGTCGGTTTGCGGATGAAGCAACAGCTTCATTGTTCGAACAGCTTGAACTTTCTGTAATCACCACGTGGGACATATCTTCGAGTGTCTACTATCTTACCCTCAAGATGCTGGGCGAAGAAGGAGGCGAAGACTTCTCAAATTTTTCAGCGATCACCTCAGAAATATTTTGCGAGCTCGAGGATAAGCGGAATTGCTCATCCAACATTAGTGCTGATGTGGATTTGTTCGATCGGAACGGCACGAATATCACTTCAGATTACAAAGTGGCCGGAGCCCGATGGGGCGCCGGTGATCAGGGTGGGCTTACGTCAGGTCTGAGTGCTTTTGTGTCAGCGCTTTCATGGCTTGCCTACAAGTCAATCTATTACACCACCGCTGCGAATTGGTATAAGGCGGATTCTTCCCTTCACCCTGTTCGACAGGCGTACTAGCTCCAATATCTCCAGCAGAAGGGCGCCTACGACCAAAACATGGCGCAGGGACTGCTCGCGCGCCTATCTGGCGCGTTTCGCCAAGAAGTTGACTTTATTGTCAATCAGACCCACCCAACTGGCTTCGAAGCTGATGTTCCACTCTTCATTGCATGGCTGGCAGAGCGAACTGGGGATCCACGCCTAATTATTGATGAGGCTCTGGAGCTACGTGAGGCAGATGAATTCGTCGAAGCTCGAGAACAGCTGAATGAGATTTCGAATGCTTTCGAGGATGATGAACCAGCGAAGGCTAGTAAGAAAATCGCTAAGATTACCAAGCACGCAACTTCAGAAATGCAGTTGCTGAGGAAGCGGTATGGACTACCAAACGAATTAGGGCTGAATCCAACAAAGCTTATTCAGGTCTATAACGCCTCTACCGCCGTAACTGAGTTACCCAGGGCTCCGTCGGTCCTGAACAAGATCCCTTTGCCACTGATCGTCCAAGAGCAACTGCACAGAAAGGGATTTTCTGCGATCTTTCGGAATCTTGGAGGTGAAATCGGAAATGTCTGGCGCTTGGGTTCGACTTTAGAAACTTTAAAATCTCGCGTTGAATTAGTCGAAGGTGGCCAGAAGGCTTATTCCCCCAAGATTGAGCTTCCTCAATACATGAATGAGCACTCCCGATGGAAAAGCCCGATGTGATCCATATGGTTGGTGGTATTGTTGATGTTCGAGATTTTTCCGCCTTTAACTCCATCCACGGAAGAGCGGTGGGTGACCAGCTACTCCGCCACCTGAAGCAACATTTTTCCCATTTAGCTGCACTTGGTATTCACTCCCTCTCCGGTGATGGCGATGAGATTGTCTTCTGGAGTGAAAGTCTCGAAATGTCTGACCTCCGTAAGCATATTCTAAAGATCGAGAGCCAGTTGCGAAACGAGTATCGTGATTTTCAGATGTGGTGCGGATTTTCTACGATGAGCAAAGATACTTTTGATTCGAGGATTTTCTTCCGGCAAATGAACCAGTTCCTACCGCAGATCAAAATGTCCAACAAGGCGGTGGACTCGACGCGCTAGCGCGCGTGAGTCACCTCCAACGTTAGCTAGAATATCGAATAGTGAAAGACATCGAAATCTCAGAGGAGGAAATAGGTCCGAAAGAGTATTGGCATCTCGTCGAAGACGTTGGCTGGAAGCGTTACGTTAACAGTGATGCGATCGAGATAGCCTTAAAAAACTCTCTTTGGAGCGCTGTTGCGAAGGATAAGATAACACGCGAAACGGTAGGCTACGTCCGAGTGGTAGGCGATGGGGCGATTTTCTACTACGTTCAAGATCTTATGGTATTAAAGCGGTATAGGAAAAAAGGAATCGGCAGAGGTCTGATGGAAGCAGCAGATCGATACTTGAAGCAGAACGCGCCAGCCAAGTCTTCAGTCGGACTTTTTACTCACCCCGCGAAACAGAAATTTTATGAGAAGTTCGCATTCAACGGTCCGCGGCCTAGCCTCATAGGAATGTATAAAAAGACGAATCGCTAACCAGTCGCGCGAGGCAACGTCTGTTACGCTCCGCTCCATAGCCATCGCACCCACTCATCGTTCGGCAATGAAACTACTGGCAATCACTGCTTCGATCATTGCAATTGGCGGAATCGCATCGGCTTCGAATCCACGGGGAGACGATCTCGTAGTTGGGGATGTTGATTGCCGCACACATGATTTTGAACTGTCACCGGAGCTCAAGGTGAGAGCAGTCGAAGCAAGGGAGAAGATTATCGAAGAGGGCCGCTATGGCGTGACTCGAACGAATCCAGACGGAATCATCGTAAGTCTAAAGGTCGAAGACGACATTCTCTGGATAACAGGTATCGGCATTTCGGGGGGAGATGGAAGCTATGCCGTGAAGCCAACAGTGATTCCAACCGATATAGTAACGACACCAATACGCGCCGATTGGTACTCAGGGGAACTGACTGGATACTACGGTCGTCTATTGCGATTCGGCATCCGTGAGTACGGCTATGTTTTCGCTATTAGTGAGGGTGAGATCACTGACACGAAGAACGTCCGCTTCGAGCTCGACTAAGCCGAACAGTCCGGAGATCGCAAGCCCAATCCCGCAGCGAGTTGATTGACTTTCGTAATTCGAATCTTTAACCTCCCAGCAGGTCCGCGCCCCCGGATTGGGCTGCGATTCCTCAAACGTTTGCTGGAAAAACTGACTAAATGCAATCGGGACCGAAAGGACAAATCGTCGCAATGGGCGGGGGTGGATTTTCAATGGAGGATGATAATACTCTACTCGACGACTTTGTGCTTTCGCTGTGTCCGTCGCCGTCACCACGAGTTTGTTTCGTTACAACCGCAGCTGCAGATGCTGCCACTTATATCGTCCGCTTCTACAGGGCATTCGCAGGGAAAGCTGTACCGATCGATCTGACTTCCACACTGATCAAAATGATGGCGCAACCTTCGTTCCGCAAAGCGATTAGCTGTTTGTGAATGAATTCGATTGCGCCCACATCCACACCGCGCGTCGGTTGACCAACGATCAAGATCT
>JBCCBR010000109.1:0-9219 GCA_039033935.1 Verrucomicrobiota bacterium | reverse complement strand
TGTATTGTATTGATTTGAACACCAACACTTTACATCAAACTTCAACCTGCCGTAGCTCCTTTCAGTGAGAAATGCGGGCTAACCCTGTTAGGTCCGGCATCCAACCCTGTTGAGCGGAGTTGTAAAGCAGCTGGGTTGACCTCCCAACTTTGCCTCTGCCGCCGATAGCGTGGTGCAAGACTGTCGATAGGGACAGTCTGCCTTCAGTCGTTCGCGATGGTCGTGCCACTGGCCATTGGTAGGGACGATCCGTCCCCGGTCGTCCGCGAAGGTTCGTGTCACTGGTCATTGGTAGGGACGATCCGTCCCCGGTCGTCCACGATGGACGTGTCACGGTCCATTGGTAGGGACGACCCGTCCCCGGTCGTCCGCGACGTTCGTGTCACGGTCTATTTTAAGGCAGACCGTCCCGAAGCAGAACTGAATGCGGCACCAATGAAGACAGTCTTTCCCGACAAAAACAGTAAACAAATCTACCGGTCCAGCATCGTAATACTGCCCACGAATCCTCTCCATAGATGCTAAACCGCTTGCTTGGATAACCGCAGCTCGTGGTGCAGACTAGTCCCCCTCATGACTGAAGAAAAGCGCCTCCAACTCCGCGACCGCGTCGTCTCCCGGATGCAGCACGGCTATTCCGAGGATGAAGTTTTCGATTGGCTGGCAGACGAGATCGAGCTTGAGGAAGAAGAGATCGAACAATTCCTGGCTGAGGCCAAAAAAGAATCGACCCGTGACAACCGGGTTGGCTCACTCGTGTCGACCGTCTTTTCGATCTTTGGCCTGCTGGTAGGGGCCGCCTGCGTGATGCTGCAAACCGTCAAGCCGACCCTGCTCGAGAACCTGGGACGATTCCCAAAAATAGCGGTTTACCTGATGGGGTTCTTCCTCGTCATCGTCGCGACCCTATCACTGGTCCGCTCGACCCGTGCGGTGTTGGGGAAGTGACGGAGCTAGGCAGCGGCGTGATCTGGCCAGACCTGCCTCACTGCACGAACAAAAACTGTCGGGTGTTCAGCAGGGTCCAGATGATCCCGCGGACGGTGCCGGACTCGGGGTCTTTTTCCCAGGCTTCCTGGAAGATGGCTTTCTCCTGCGATGTCGGTTTGCGGCTAAACAGGCTTAGGTAAATGCGATCGAGTCGCTCTGCGTGGTTTTTTCCTTTGATCTGGCGGCTGAGGACGGAGTAGGGGTTGGCGACCGATCCGATGTAGGGGCCATTTAACATGGCGAGAGCCTGGGTCATGGAGGCCTCCTGGCTGCTGTTTTCGACCATCTCGCGATCCGACTGACCGAATTCACGGAGAAAGTGTCCGCGCGGGGCCGGAGAGTTGATTTCAGATGCGCGGACCAGGTCGGGCAGGACGCGATTGAAGTTCCGGAATGCCTCGAGCTCTCTCGCCGAGTTAACTTTCCACGCAGCGCGGCGGGTCCGGACCGACTCGGCACGTGCCTTTTCGAGCGCGGCTTTTTCTTCTGCAAAAAGCTCGTCGATGATCGGCGAAATCAGTCCGGTGCCTGGTTCGCGGGAGGATTGCAGTTCGCCGAGAGCTTCGGCGAAGCTGGTTTCGGCGGTGGTGAAATGGTCAGCGAGTTCCTCAAGAAACTCAGCACTCGCTCCGAGCTCGCGCTGGGGATCTTCGAGATGGGCGACGCGCATGACGAGGCCCTCTGCGTAGACTTTTTCTTCAACGAGATTTGCCAGTTTGCGGCGCAACTCGCTGGTGAATTGGATCGCCTCGCGGAGCTCCGCCGGGTCGCCATTCTCGCGTGCTTCTGCGACCCGAGTCTGCGCTGCCTCGATTTCAGTAGCGAGATTCTCCTGCACCCGCGCGATTTCGTAAACGTTGTTGGCGAAGCGCTTTGGATGCATGTGAAAAACCGACTCTGCTTTGATCCGGCTTTCGGCGATGCGACGGCGTCCCGCGAGATCTCGTGAGGGACTGGGAGTATCGACGTCGTCCCGCACCAAAGTGACAACAGAATCCCAAATCTGCTCGGCAGTCATTCTCCTGAGAAGAGGTCCGGGAAAAGCGTAGTCGGATCCAAGAGCGGGCTGCTCGGGATTTGCTTCCCTCTGATAGGTCTCGGTGTTGTGGAGAATCGTGAGGTAGGCTTGCCAGTCGAAGTCGAGTTCGATCATGAGCTGCTCGAGGTAATCCATCAGTGCCGGGTTGCTCGGCTTGATGTAATCCCGATAATCGTCGACCGGCTCGAACACTCCGTAGCCCATCACTTTTGCCCATAGCCGATTCGCAATAATGCGGGCGAAGCGCGGGTTCTCTGCTGAGGTCATCCACTCGGCGAGTGCTTCGGGAGGTGGGGTGGACTTGGAAATGACAGCGGGATTGCCAAACGGAACTCTCGGCTCGACACGATCTCCCGGTTCCGCATCTTTATACTGGTAGTCGTGGGGAAGGCGGAGAGCACGGGTGGACCCGACAACGGTATTGAATCGCAGTGGGAAAAGGATCTCCTGGTAGGCTTTGCGGACAGAGCCGTAGCGATCGTCCACATCGCTCCCGGCTCGGGGATGCTGCCTGATTGCCTCCTGGATCAATCTACCCTTGGGGTGATTGTTGGTCGTCTGAAGGGGGTAGGTGAACGCTGCGAGATGGTAGTAATCCATCTGCGTGAAGTCATCGAAAGGGTGATCATGGCACTGCGCGCAGACAATCTGAGTGCCGAGAAAAATCTGGCTCGTCAGAGCGAGGTTATCCAGTGGCATACCGAAGTCACGAAGGTAGTAGGCTGCCGCAGGATTGTCCCAGGTCGAGCCGGTCGCACTGACAAGGTCGAAAACGATCTCATCGTAGGGACGATTTTCGCGCAGCGCTTCTTTGATCCAGCGTTCATAGGCAAAGCCAGCCGCGATACTCTGAGCTCCATTGACAAGCCGAGTCTTGAGCCGAAGCAAGTCGGACCAGTAGTGGTAGTAGTGTGAGACGTAGGCGTCGGACCCGATCAACTGGTCGATGAGCTTAGCGGCCTTCTCAGGATCTTTGCTCGTTACAAACCGATTCGTTTCCCTCACTGTCGGGATCCGCCCGGCGATATCGAGATAGAGTCGCCGGACGAGAACCTCGTCAGAGGCGAGTGGGAGCGGCTCAATTTCCTGCTCGGTGAGATGTGCAAGGACAAGCTGATCGATCTTCTCGCTCGGCGCGACCTCAGAGGAAAAGCTCTCGAAGGCAAACAGGCAGAGCAAGGGAATGGTGCAGAGGAGCCTCATTTTGAAAAGACTAAGCCAGGTCGGCGGCAGGTGAAAGCTACGCTATTAAGACGCCAACTCCGCGAAAATCAGTCGTCCCGCGCTGGTCTTGGTTTCGCCAGCGACGATCACATCATGGTGAGTGCCGATTTTTTCGCGAGCTTCATTGACGACAATCATGGTGCCGTCTCCGAGAAATCCGACAGCCTGATGATCTTCTCTCCCCTCCTTGATGAGTTTTAAGGAGAGCCGATCGCCAGGAGTGACCGAAGGCGAAAGCGCTTCGCGAAGATTGCCCGGGCTGAGCAGAGGCACGTTCCGAATTCGGGCCAATTTCGCGATTGATTCATCATCACTGATCAGGCGGGCACCGATGCGGTGGGCTTCCTCGATCAGCAAAATATCGACCTCGGTGGGATCATCGAGGCGCACCTCAATAACGGTCACTTCGAGTGATTTGATTGATCTGAGATCTTCAAGCTCGAGAAGGCCACGCTCGCCTCGGAGACGCTCCCACTCGCGGGTCGAATCGCTCATCGATTTTAATTCATCAATCACGAACTCGGGAATCACAAGCGGACCACCGAGGAAACCTGAGCGGCAGATCGCGGCGATCTTACCCTCAATCAAGGCGTCGGTTGGGACCAGAGTGGGGAGGTCGTGGGCAGCATCCTGCCGAAACCTGACATAGGGAATCAGGAGGGAGAATTCCTCCCGCTTGCTGCGAAGAGCCAGCATCAGCCCAAGAAACCCGAGCGCGAGAAAGATCGCAACATTGATCAATTCCCCAAGCAGATCGAACTGTTGAATCCAGGAGCCCTGGAAAAGGCCAATCCGAGTGACGAGCCAGGCGCACAGAAGCCCAATAAAAAGCCCCACCGTTCCGTGTGAAAAACCGCGAATGCTGAAGGAGCGAAGGGCGATATCGAGGAGGACGATGAGGAGCCCGAAAAGAAGACCAATCAGAATCGTCAAGGGCAGGGCGAGCTCTCTTTCGCTGAGCCCAACGAAGAGCCCGATCCAGCCCGCGATCAGGACAAAGACGAGGCGGATGACGTTCAGTGAAACAGACGGCTGCATGGCTCTCTCCCCATCTTAGCCTCGATTCGGTAGAATCAAAAATCGGAATCAGGCCCCCTTGCTTCGGCTGTTTGCGCCGTGCCAGCAGTCTTATCGAGACGGAACTCTGGAACGAGCCGCAACCCATTTTCCCCGGCGGGCGAACTCGATCAGTGGCAGCCCGGCCTGCTCCCCGGCCTCGACGATCAAAGGGGTTTGTGTGGTGAGAAACCCGGACACAATCAGGTCCCCGTCTTTTTTGAGGCTCGGTATTAACTTTGGGTAGAGTTCCACCAGCAGATCGGAAAAGAGATTTGCAGCGACAATTTCAAACTGGCCCCAGCTCGCCTCTTCGCTTGCGGCAATGGCGTCACCAAGGTGAAAGGTGATGCGGTCGGAAACGCCATGGCGCTCTGCATTTCGTCTCGCGAAGGCGAGGGCTTGCTCATCGAACTCGACCGCGACGGCCTCGCTTGCGCCCAGCTTGATCGCGGCGATGGCGAGGATTCCACTGCCACAACCGAGGTCGAGCAGTCGCCAGGATTTTAGAGCAACTGCGGCTCGATCAGCAAGGTCGGTTAAAAAACGCAAGCAGTGAGCCGTGGTCGGGTGAGAGCCGGTGCCGAAGGCGAGCTGGGGGGGAAAGCTGAGTATGATCCGATCGGGGAACTCTTCGGCGAGCGCACTGAGACGATCGGCTTCACTTGCCTCGGTCACAATGATGCGAGAACGAATCCGGATCGGTGGAGAATCTGGCCCGCCAATCTGCGGCTCCCAGTCTTCGGGACTGACGAGCGAGACGGAACCGCCGTATTCAAGTTTGAGCCGCTCCGCCTCGAGCCGCTCATCGCTATAGCTGGCGATTTGCCATCGTTTGCGTCTGATTGGTTTTTCAGCGGTAAAACAGACCCCATCAATTGTGAGGCGAGTCTCCCAGTCTTCCAGAGCAGCGTCACTGACTAATTTGGACCAGCGAAAGAGTGTTTCCAAAGACCGTGGCGGAATCTGCGGGGGCGTCGCAGAAAATGGAGCGGGTGATGAGATTCGAACTCACGACATCAACCTTGGCAAGGTTGCGCTCTACCCCTGAGCTACACCCGCGAGAAATCCCGCCAGGGAAATCCGACGGGACGCCAACTTGAAGCGTATCACTGCCTTTTCAAGACAAAATTTTAAATTGGTATAGGCTTTCGCGATACCTCCAAAGACGGCATCGACCGATCAATCCATGAAACGCTTCGGCAATAAACTCGATGAAATTCTCGCTGACAAAGAGCGCGAGGTAACGGCACTCTTGCCTCGCCAAGAGCAACTCGAAGCTGCAGCGAAGGATCGCGAAGATTTCCGCTCGTTTCACACGGCGCTCGGTGGCGGATTGAGAGACGAGGCACTCGGAGAAGGCTATGGCACCCAGGCGCTCGCGGTGATTGCTGAGGTGAAAAAGGCTTCTCCCTCGGCCGGAACGATTGCTATTGACTTCGACGCTGTCGAGGTGGCGAAGTCTTATCAAGCCGCCGGTGCCAGTGCCCTTTCGGTCTTAACCGACGAGAAGTATTTTCAGGGTCACCTCAGCTATCTCGCTGCGATTCGCGAGGTCGTCGATTTGCCGCTACTGCGCAAGGATTTCATCATTCACGAAGTGCAGATCTACGAAGCCGTCGCGGCAGGCGCCGACGCCATTCTCTTAATTGTCGGGGCGCTTGAGCAGGAGCAACTGGTCCGCTTGCTCGATGTCGCCGAACTCTGCCAGCTCGACGTGCTGACCGAAGTGCACGATTTGGAGGAAATGGATCGGGCGCTTGATACCGATGCGAAAATCATCGGGGTCAATAACCGAAACCTGCGCACGTTTGAAGTCGATCTGGCCACGACTGAGAAACTCAGCGAAGAGGTCGGCTCCGACCGTCTCCTCGTCAGCGAGAGCGGCATTTACACCGGCGATGACACCGCGCGCATCCAGATGTGGGGCGCAGATGCGATTCTGGTCGGCGAAGCGCTAATGCGAGCCGAAGACCGAGCCGCCAAAGTCGCCGAGCTAAGAGGGCTGGTGCCGGAGGAAGGGGAAGTGTAGCAATGCCGGAGGTCGGCCTGCCCGACGTAGCCTTTGGCGAAGGCGAGAGAACGGAGAGACTTTAACATTCCTGCCCACTGCCCACTGCCACCTACTCCACCCCTGTCTCGCGGATATACCACTCGACTGGTAGCTCGGCGAGCGGCTCTCGCATCTGATCGAGCTCGGCAGCGGGGCCGTGGACTTCGAGCCGGACGAGGTCTGAAATCGTGAGCGCTTGCTCCAGCATTTCCCCGACATTCTCAAGATGATGCAGGGCACCGGCGGCTCCGACGTAGCCTTCGCGGCAAAAGATCAACTCTTCCGAAATCGTGAAGTCGTAAAAGAGGCAGTTCTCCTCGGTCGATGTCTTTTCAACGAAGGAGGGAAGTGAAGCGATAAAAGCATCGCGTTTCCCCTCGTGAGGTTTGAAGTATGGGTGGATCGTGACAGCATTGCTAAAGGTCATGTCGAGATTGAATGGGATTCGTGAGCCTGGGTCAACTCAGCTTCGAGTTTTCCTCGCCGGATTCTTTTGGTTGATGCTCAGTTATGAGGTTGGGCTCGGTCAAACGAATGATCCCGATGCGGGGAAGACGATCGTTTCTGACGAGCAGGCGATCCACCTGCTCCACCGTCGGCAGCAAACGGCACCGGCTGAGGGGAGCCCGGCCCCGATCAGCGAGGTTATCGCACCAGATGCGCGGCGACTCCCGATCTCGGAGTTGTGGCAAGACGGCCCGGTCGTGCTCCTCTTCACCAGCATGACCTGCGACCACATGATCCGCGCGCGGGAGGACACACTTCGACTTTACCAGCGGTTCGGTAACACGATCGACTTCGCGATGATTTACATCCGCGAGGCTCACCCGGTTGAGTCAGATGAGTTTGTCAGCGAATTTGTTGAAATCCCGGTCGTATCTGACCCGGCTACCGATAGCTACCGACGCCTCCAGGCTGGGATTTGTCAGCGCTTTTTTGAGTTTCCCTTTCCGGTCTTTACCGACCCAGTCGACGACCGCACCGCGGTCGAGTGGGCCGGGTGGCCTTCTCGATTCTATGTCGTCGATGGAGAGGGGATAGTCGTCTTCCAGGGCATGCTCGGTCCGTGGGGACTGAAGCCTACCAAAGACCATGAGCTGATCATTGATCCAGTCCCAGAGTGGCTTGCTGAGACCGGGAACGTGAAGAGTGTGGAGGAGTTTCTGGAAGGGTTTTTGGAGTGAGAGAGTCCATAAATCTGCCATTCTCTCTCATGCCCACCCGCTGGCCTAGATTTTCACGAATTTTCTTGCAGACGACTTCGGTGCAAAGGCACGATCCGGCTTCCTTCGCAAGCGTTTGATATGAGCGACTATTTCAACACCCCTGAGTTACCTCAGCAGCCTCAGCCTGCGGTCCGGCAAAAAGTTCATCCGGTCGCAAAGATCGCGATGATTCTTGGAATCGTTTCGATCTGCAGTTTCTTCTGCTTTGGCTACGTTTCGGGCGGGCTTGCTGTCATGCTGGGAGTCATTGCCCTCGTCATCATTGGGGAAAAGCGAGGGGAGGTGATCGGGAAAAAGCAAGCGATCACCGGGATTACGCTGGGCACGATTGCCGCTGTCTTGGGAGGGGGTGTGGCGCTCTGGCTGAGTCGGATCGAAGAGAGCAGTGATACAGTTGAGCGGGTAAAAACTCCTCGAGAATTAGCGGAGAGTCGTCTCGGCTCATCTGAATTCGACGGCGTAGGGTTTGGGAACAACGATCAGGCGGCCGCGATTGCGACAACGGTCGGAACTCAAATGCGGGAAATGCGTGGGGAGCTTTTCACGGGCGATGAAGACGGATTTTCACTGTCTGGCCATGTGTTTCGCACCCATTGCGAACTGGGCGAAGGCACGGCTGCTTTCATCGTCAAAGTCCCGAGCCTGCGGAAATATGAAGACGAGGCTAAAGACATGATGGCCGACCTCGCCTGGATGGTTTCGCGACAAGCCTTGGCTGATGCTGGATTCGGTGAAGGCACCGAAATGGCGGTGGGGATTAAGGGCGTCATCCTTTATCACCAGATCCAAACTGGGACGCTGCAGTTCGAAGATTCCGAAGGCGATGAGATGCCTGGGGTCGCCGAAGAATCGTCCCTCAAGAGCGTGCTGGATCGTTTTTTTCCTGAACCAGAGCCTCAGCCCGAAACGATTGATTCCGAGCTCGACGCAGGAGGAGACACAAGTGCGGTCACGTCGGAGCCCGAATCCGAAGTCGACTCCGAACCTCCATCGGAAGTCGGAAGTGAATCTCAGTAGCCTTTTAAACGAACAACGACTGATATGATTATATTTGGAACTCGCGGCGTCACTACCACTCCTGAAGAGGGGCAATTTCACTGTCCCCAGTGCAACCAGCAGAGTGCCTTCAAGCTGAAACGGGTGCGGCGATTTTTTACGCTCTATTTTATCCCAGTGATCCCGCTCGATAAACTCGGAGAGTATGTCGAATGCCCGGCCTGCCAAGTCACCTATGATCCTGAAATCCTGAATTATGATCCGGCTCAAGAGCAGCTCCACGTCGAGGCGCTTTTCCATGTCGCCTGCAAGCAGGTGATGATCGCGATGCTGCTCGCAGATGGAGTGGTCGATGATTCGGAAGTCACCCAACTCCGCGACCAGTTTCTCTCTCTCACTGGCACGGATGTTCCGGAGCAGGAGCTCCGAGAGGAGATCGCTCAGATCCAGGCGCAGGGCTCTTCGGCAGCCGAGCTGGTCGCGAGAATGGCACCACAGCTCAACGATAATGGGAAGGAAATGGTGATTCGCGCAGCCTATGCGATTGCAGCAGCCGATGGAAACGTCGATGAGACGGAGTCACGCTACCTGCTGGAAGTCGCCCAGTCTCTCGGGATGAGCGAGGCGCATATGAG
>JBCCBR010000108.1:0-9232 GCA_039033935.1 Verrucomicrobiota bacterium | reverse complement strand
AGTAAGACAAAGATGGCCTTCATGATGAGGAAGGTGGAGGAAAATTGAAGAAGTGTCACGAAAACCCACCAGATGCGTAGTATTTTGTGAAATGCGGCTCCTTTTCTTTACTAGCCTCTTTGGCCTGATCTTATCGTTTTCCGTTGGCTTAAGGGCTGAAGACGCCCCCGGCGTCGATATCACCGTGACAATTCCCAATGTGCCCGGTGCGAAAGGTTCGCTCCGGGTCGGGCTCTACGACTCCGCCGCGACATTTGTCAAAAAGCCGCTTCCCCAGTCGGTTGCAGTCGCAGCCGACCGAGCGGGTCAATTCGTGGTGACACTTTCTGGAGTCACGCCGGGTCGCTATGCGATCGTCGTCATCCACGATCTCAATAACAATGGCAAACTCGACAAAAATCTCTTCGGCATGCCAAAGGAGCCGCTTGCCTTTTCAAACGATCCCGAAATCCCGCGCGGTGTCCCCGCCTTCGATCAGTGTGCCTTCGATGTCACGGATCAGCCAATCGCACTGACCATTTCCTTGATCCTTGAAGAGTAGCTTGTCACCTAGCAGTCGGCGTCTGTCACCGCACCCTGGCTCGCTGAGTTGACGAGCTTCGCATACTTTGCGAGCACACCTCTGCGGTAGCGGGGCTCGGGCTGCTTCCAGCGTTTGCGACGCTCGGCCAATTCTTCGTCAGAGACATCCATCGACATCTCGCGCTTTTCAGCGTCGATAACGATGCGGTCGCCATCTTCGAGCAATCCGATTGGCCCGCCGACATGAGCTTCCGGGGTGACGTGGCCAATCACAAATCCGTGGCTACCGCCGGAGAAGCGACCATCGGTAATCAACGCCACCTCTTTCCCGAGACCGGCGCCCATGATTGCCCCGGTCGGCCCCAGCATCTCACGCATTCCTGGGCCGCCTTTGGGCCCTTCGCGACGGATCACGACGACGTCTCCACTGACGATTTTTCCACTGAGAATCGCTTTCATTCCTTCTTCCTCTGAATCGAAGACGCGGGCTGTGCCCTCGAAATAGAGTCCCTCTTTTCCGGAAATCTTCGCAACGGCTCCTTCGGGAGCGAGGTTCCCGTAGAGAATCACGAGGTGACCATCTTTTTTGATCGGCTCAGAGTAGTCGCGGATAATGGTCTGGCCCTCTGGGTAAACCGGCTCGACCTTCTCGAGATTTTCCGCAAGGGTTTTGCCGGTCACCGTCATGCAATCGCCGTGGAGCATGCCGCGCTCGAGCATGATTTTCATGAGTGGGAGAGTGCCACCTATTTCGACGAGCTTCATCATCACGTTGGCCCCACTCGGTTTGAGGTCGGCAATCACTGGGGTGCGCTTCCCGATCTCGGTGAAGTCGTCGATGCTCAGCTCGACCTCTGCCGCACTCGCGATCGCGAGGAGGTGGAGCACCGCGTTGGTGGAGCCACCAAGGGTCGTCACAAGAGTGACCGCGTTCTCAAACGCTTCGCGAGTCATGATGTCGCGAGGGCGGATGTTGTTGTTGATCAGGTTCACGACCGCGGCACCAGCGTCGAAGCAGTCGATCAGCTTGTCTTCTGAAACGGCAGCCTGGGCAGAGCTGTTGGGCAGACTCATCCCGAGGGCCTCAATCGCGCTCGCCATCGTGTTGGCGGTATACATCCCACCGCAGGATCCCGGACCCGGGATCGCCGTGGCGGTGACTGCCTCGAGCTCAGCGTCATCAATTTTGCCAGCACTGTGCATTCCGACTGCTTCGAATACCGACACGATGTCGACGTCTTCGCCGTTGTGACAGCCGGGCTTGATCGTTCCCCCGTAGACGAAGACTCCGGGCCGATTGAGACGGGCGATCCCGAGCATGCAGCCAGGCATGTTTTTGTCGCAGCCGCCGATCGCGACGACGCCGTCCATCCCTTCGCAGCCGACCACCGTTTCGATCGAGTCGGCAATCACTTCGCGGCTCACCAGCGAATACTTCATGCCCTCGGTCCCCATCGAGATGCCATCGGAAATCGTGATGGTGTTGAATTCGACACCTTTGCCGCCTGCCGCGTCAGCCCCCTTGACTGCCTCTTTGGCGAGGCCGTTGATGTGCATGTTGCAGGGGGTCACCATGCTCCAGGTCGAGGCGATTCCGACAATCGACTTTTTGAAATCATCATTGGTGAACCCGACCGGATAGAGCATCGCCCGACTCGGTGCTCGGTCGGGACCGTCGAGCATCAGGGATGAAAACTGGCGATGGGCGGGGGTCGTGTCTTTTTCGGACATGTCGTGAAAGTCGGTTCAGGCGAGGCAGATTGAAAATATTATTTTACCGCTGTATTAATACCGTTTTGGTATGAATGATTTTTCCCTCCGTGAGCTGGAGTGCTTCCTCGCAGTGGCGCAGGAGCTGTCCTTCACCCGAGCGGCCGAGCGTCTCAGGCTGGCGCAGCCCCCGCTTTCTCGTCATGTCAGGGTGCTGGAGGAAAAGCTCGGAGTCGCCCTTTTTCAGAGGACGAAGCGCTCCGTGCGGCTGACGCTCGCTGGAGCGGCGTTTCAGGAAGAGGCCGGCGACATCCTCCTGCGTCTCCGACAGGCGGCCGAAGCAGCGCGCCGCGCCGGGGAGGGGGAGATCGCGAGACTCGACGTCGGGTTCGTTGGCGCGGTTCTCTCGCCCGAGCTGGTTGCCCTGCTCACTCGATTCCGCAAAGCCTCTCCCGAGTTGCGCCTCCATCTTCATGATCAGCTCCCGGCGGATCAGGTCGCGGCGGTGCTCAGTGGCGACCTTGATATCGGCTTCGTCGGCGTGTGCCCGGACCCTTTGCCGAGCGGCCTAGCGGCAGAAGCGTGGATGGATGAGCCACTCTTCGTATTTCTCCCGCCCGAGCATCGTTTCGCTGACTCGGAGAGCGTGCGGTTGCAGGACCTCGCCGAAGATCCCTTCGTCTCCATCGCAGCGGAAGCGGCGCCTTCGTTTACGGCTTTGATTCTGCAGGAATGCGAGGCCGCCGGCTTTCAGCCCCGCATTGTTCAGGAAGCGCGACGGGCACAGGCAGTCGCGGCGATGACAGTGGTCGGATCTGGAGTGACGATTCTGCCAGCTTCCCTCAATCGAATCACCGGGAATGGAGTGCCACTTCGTTTTTCCCGGAATCGACGCGCAAGGATCACCCACACCTCCTTATTTCGAGCGGCTGATTCAGATCGCTTCGCAGGGCTCTGGAAAAAGCGAGAGCCCGCCTAGGACGGCACATTCGCCATCGAGGCGGAGATTCAGGCCGCTTCGTCGACGCGGCGCTGAAGCATCCCGATGAGTCCGCGCGCCTTCGCTCGCCCTTCTTTGGTCAGGCTGAGACCTTTGCCCTGTTTGTCGAGGTAGTCGCGATTGAGCAGCGCTGTGATCGTCGACGTGACGTGGGCGATGCGGGGCCGACGGTTCTCTTCGATGATGTCGTTGATGTCACGCGAGGAAAACTGCTGCTGCTCGTAGCCGTCGCTCAGAATGAGAGATGCCAGCAGCGCCTGATCAGCGAGAGATAGTTCAACGGAGTCGATCGCGCTCAGGAAGGTGAGGGCGTGGTCATGCAGGCCGGGCCCTTCCTCACTGGCCTCGCTCAGAATTGGGGCATCGTCCGAAAACCGATTCGCCTCGTGCATACGAATCGCGACACCAACGCTCATTTCGAGCGCTTTGAGCTCGGCAGGATCGAGATTTGGGATCGCTGCGACGATCTGTTCGAGCGTGACTTGAGTCATCTTGTAATAAATTAAGCCGCAAAATACCGAAATTGAAGCAAATTTTGCTTGATGCAGAGGCATTTGTTTTCAAGATTGAGAAAATACGAGACGAAAAGGGCAGAAATACCGAGATTGACTACAAGATTGTAGTAAACTTTAAAACAGAGGCAGGGAGAGTGCAGTTATGAGAGAGATCGAAGAGGTGTTGGTCACTGATGTGGCTGGTTTTATTGAGGAGCTTGTCCCGCCGACCGGGTTTCGGCGTTTTCCAGTCTATCGAGGCCTGCCCAGCCGATCTGGTATGATTTTGCCGAGTCTGCTTCGCGAAGATTTGAGCGACACGGAGTTCAAAAGCTGGCAGCAACTCGAAGCCGCCTACCTGATGCGGTTGAAAGAACTCTCCCGCACTCAGATCGAGGCACACTGCGAGCTCGAGTGGATGCGACAGGGACACCGCTTCGGTCTGCCAACACGGCTCAGTAGTTGGACGACCAATGGGCTGATCGCGCTCTTTGAGGCAACCGCGGCAACTGCAGATGACGAGGATGGGGTCGTATTTCGGGTGCTGCCCGGGAGAAGTGATTGGGTCATTTCGCAGGACTACGAGCAACTCCCCGATCGTCCTCGTCTCTATGTTTCGCCGGTGCAAAGCGATCACCCGATGGAGCGCGACGAATGCTACCTCGTCCATCCAATCCCGGAGGGAGCCTCTGCACCCGTCGATTTTGAGACTTGGTATCTCAACAGCGAAGAAAATCTTCACGTCTCGAAAATCACTGTCTCCGCTGAGATGAAAGGCTGGATCCGTGACCAGCTTGCGCGGATGAGTGTCTCAGCGCGGTCACTGAAGCCTGGTATGCGGGGCATCTGCGAACAGATCCGCGACGACGTCCATCGCTCCACCGACAGCTACGACTGGATGTTGCCGGGCGCCTAGGCCAAACGCCACGATCGTTTTCCAGATCGAGGGAGTGCCCAGGCCTTCGAAGGTTGCGCGTCCAAGTCTTTTTGAGACTGGGCTACGATGCCGTTTCGTGCTGATGCGGCGTGACACGCCATTGGGCTGCCCGGTAGACTCTCCGAGCGATGCGATTTTTCTTCTTCCTCTTGCTCTCGATCTCTCCTTTCTGCCCCGTCTTTAGCGAGGAGCAATCGCTCCCCCGGGCCTCGGGTCAAGGTATCGATGTAGCCGCTTTACCCGATCGAACGGTGGAGCTGACCACCATTCTCACTAGCGGGGAACCGATCCCGGCCGGAATCTGGCGGATCACCGAAACGATCGAGCTCACCTTGTCGACGACCGGAGCCGCACAGGTTGTGCCCGAAGGCGGTAAGGTCGTCTGGATCATGGATGGTCCCGGGCCAGCCCTGCGTCTCGTCGGATCGCACGAGGGCACGGCTTCGCCGGCGTCTTTCGAAGCGGCGACTTGGAATGAAAGTGTCCCGAGGATTCGTGATATCGAAGTTCTCGGAGAACATCCCGAGGCGGACGGCATCGAGCTGATTCGCTGCGTCCAGCCGATCGTCTCTGGGGTTGCTGTGCGGTGGTGCCGCGATGGCATCCGCCTCGCTGAGCGCTGCCGCAACGTCACGATTTCGGGCTGTCACCTCTACGAGAACAGCGGGATCGGGATTCATCTCGACGACGTCGATCTTCACCAGATCAATGTGGCGAACTGCCACATCAGCTACAACCGGGAGGGCGGCATCGTGGTGCGTGATGGCAATGTCAGGAACCTGCAAATTTCGAACTGTGATCTCGAAGCCAATATGCCAGCTGACACGACGCGGACGAGCGCTGCCAATATCTTGATTGATGTTTCCGGCACCCCGGAAATCCGCTCCAAGTCGGTCGCCGAGGTCGCCATTACCGGTTGCACGATCCAACACAGCTCGAATCCCAAAAGGGGTGCGAGCGACTCGATCGCTCCGGGCGGTGCTAACATTCGACTGATCGGGAAAGAGATCTGGCCGATCGACTCGGTCACGATCTCGGGAAACATCATCAGCGACACCGAAACAATGGTCGATTTCGTGCTTTGTCAGGATGTAATCCTGACTGGCAACACCTTTTTTGCACCCAACCCCACGAATTTGCGCGTTCGCGATTGTGCCCGTCTCGTGATCAACGGGAATACTTTCAATCCGCGTCAGTGGGAGCGCCCAGGTGAGCTGTTGTTGGTCGGCTGCCGGGATACGATCCTTTCTAACAACAGCTTTCATCGGCTGCTCAACCCAGACGGAGCAGTGCAGTTGAGGCAATGTCAGGATATCACCGTGATCGGCTGCCGCTTCAGCGAATGTGCCGCCGGGGTTACCGTGGAGAAATGCGAGGGCATCGAGATTGTCGCCTCACCCGGCGCAGAATCTGCCCCTTGACCAGATCCTCTCGGCTCGGCAGACTCCCACGATTTGTATGAAGCAACTTCTTGTTCTCTGTCTCCTCCTGTTGACCGCCTCTGTCGCAGGCAAGCCGGCGAAGCCAAACATTCTCCTCATTTTCACTGACGACCACGCCACTCAGGCGATCAGTGCCTACGGTGGTCCGCTCGCTGAGATCGCACCGACACCAAATATCGATCGGATCGCTGAGGAGGGATTGCTCTTCACCAAAGCCTATGTGACCAACTCAATCTGCGGGCCTTCTCGCGCGGTCGTGCTCACGGGGAAGTATTCTCATCTCAACGGCTTTCGGGAAAATGGAGACGTCTTTGACGGATCGCAGGTCACCGTTCCAAAGCTGCTTTCCCCGCTCGGCTACGAGACTGCTGTAATTGGCAAGTGGCATCTCAAAAGCGAGCCGGAGGGATTTGACCATTACGAGGTTCTGATCGGTCAGGGTCAGTATTACAATCCAAAGCTGAAGACCAACGATGAGGTCATCAAACACACCGGCTACACCACCGATCTCATCACTGATCAGACTCTGAAATGGTTAGAAGAGCGCGATCCGGAAAAGCCATTTTTCCTGATGAGCCAGCACAAAGCCCCCCACGGACGATGGGAGCCTGCGCTGCGACATCTCGAGTGGCTCGATGAGGTTGACCTCCCCGAGCCACCGACGCTTTTTGATGACTATTCAGGCCGGACCCGGGCGGCAAGCGAGCATGAGATGGGCCTCGCCGACCACATGGGGGATTATCGGCTGATGCTAAAGTATTCGAGTAAATTTACCCCGGAGCAGTTCGCAGTATTTGATGGTCATTTCCGCCCTCGCAACGAAGCTTTTCTCGAGGCAAACCTACAAGGTAAAGATCGGACTCGGTGGCACTTTCAGCGTTATCTGCGGAACTACCTACGCTGCGTCCGCGCCGTGGATGAAAATGTAGGCAGATTGCTTGCGTACCTCGATGACTCCGGACTAGCTGAGAACACGGTGGTGATCTACAGCTCTGATCAGGGATTTTATCTCGGTGAGCACGGCTGGTTCGATAAGCGGTGGATCTACGAAGAGAGCTTCCGCACGCCGTTGATGGTGCGCTGGCCCGGTCAGATCGAAGCCGGATATGTCAATGATCGCGACCTTGTTTCGAATCTTGATTTTGCCTCGACCTTTGTCGAGATCGCCGGAGGCGACGTTCCCGAGGCGATCCAGGGACAGTCTCTGCTGCCGGTGCTAAGGGGTGCGACGCCTGACGACTGGAGACAATCGCATTACTACCACTACTATGAGTCCGGTGGACATGGCGTCCCCGAGCATTACGGAGTGACCGATGGTCGCTACAAGCTGATTCGCTTTCCCGAGACGCGTCACGATACTTGGGAGTTCTTTGACCTGAAGAGCGACCCGATGGAACTGGAGAGCCGGTATGATGATCCTGAGCTGGCTGACGAGCAGGCTCGGATGAAGGCAGAGCTCGCGAAGCTGAGGGAGGATTTTGATGTCCCCGGTGACTAATCGCAACAACCGGTAGGGAACTGCGTCCTCGCAGGTTCGTTCGGTCTGCAACGATCGAATTTTCGTTACCTGTGGAGGGCAAAGTCATTAAACGCATCAGCACCCGACGAAGGTCAACCGGGGACGATTT
The DNA here is from genome assembly GCA_039033935.1 of Verrucomicrobiota bacterium. Taxonomy (GTDB): domain Bacteria; phylum Verrucomicrobiota; class Verrucomicrobiia; order Verrucomicrobiales; family DEV007; genus Arctic95D-9. Next base: position 1,499 of record JBCCBR010000108.1, on the reverse strand, counting down.
GACCCTACCGTTGGCGCGAACAATGGGCGTGAGCCGGTAGGGAACTGCGTCCTCGCAGGTCCTTTCGGTCTATGATCATCGAATTTCGCAGAGCGCGTCAGATCTCGGGGGATGCACACCGCTGAGTGCTGATCAGCCCGGCTCCTTTTGTGCGCGATTCGGAACTCCGGCGCACATCGGGTGTCCTCGGGCTGGCGATGGCCCGGAATTCTCCTTTTACTGAAATCATGAAAATGTCCCGCCGCGATGCCATGAAAACCGCCGCCGCTGGCAGCGCTTTACTCGCCGCCCCCAGCTTCGTCCGTGGGCAGAATCTGAACTCGCGACTCCAGCTCGCTTCAATCGGTTCCGACGGCAAAGGTCACAGCGATATCTCGGAGATGTCGAGTCACGACCGGCAGAAATATGTCGCGCTCTGCGATGTCGACCTCGGTCGCAAAGCGGCACAGCAACTGCATCCCGACGTCCCGTTTTACCAGGACTTTCGTGCGATGCTCAGCGAGAAGGAGAGTGAGATCGACGCGGTCACTATCTCGACACCAGATCACACTCACGCTTACGCCGCCCTCACCGCGATGAACCTGGGCAAGCATGTCTATTGCCAGAAGCCGCTGACCCACACCGTCGAGGAGGCGCGTCTTGTCACCGATACCGCGCGTGAAAAAGGGCTCATCACGAGGATGGGGAATCAGATTCACTCTCACGAATTTTACCGCACAGCGGTGGCACTGGTTCAGAGCGGCACGATCGGGAAAGTAAGGCAGGTGCATACCTGGTGCGGATCGGTTGGTCATGGGCGGAGCGGGTATCTCGATCGACCAAGCCGCATCGACAAGATTCCTGACGCCTTCAGTTGGGATCTCTGGCTCGGCGGCGCGCCGGCACGGCCTTGGGTCGAGGGGCGGGTCTACCATCCGTTTTCGTGGCGTGACTGGCAGGATTTCGGGACCGGCTCAGTCGGTGACTTTGGGTGCCATATTCTCGATCCGGTCTACTCGGCACTGGGTATCACTGGTCCAGCGAGCAATTTCCAGGCGCATCATTCGGGAATGAACGACGAGGTCTGGCCTGCGCAGACGACTTACCAATTCACCGTCCAGCCAACTGAATTCACTATCGACGAAACGATTCGAATCACCTGGAACGACGGCGGAAGACTCCCGTCGGCGAGAAGCCCCCATGTCCCAAAGATGATGAAGCTGCCCAAGAGCGGCTCGATGATGATCGGCGAAGCCGGGACCTTAATCCTGCCGCATGTCGCCGCGCCAATGGTCTGGCTTGAAGGGGAAGTGCCGCTGGAGTCGATCGAACCCGTCGAATCGGTCAATCACTACCACGGCTGGATCGATGGGTGTCTCTCAGGAAAGCAACCGAGCTGCGGTTTCGATCACGGTGGTCTGCTGACGGAAACCTGTTTGCTCGGCAATATAGCAGTACGGTATCCAAATCAGCGACTCATCTGGGACGCGAAGGCAATGACACTCCAGGGTGCCGAGGGT